>NZ_JAYGGQ010000008.1:0-195618 GCF_034931225.1 Sinomonas terricola | reverse complement strand
AGACCGCGTTCGGCTTCTTCTCGGCCACCACGGCCGCATCAGAGGTAGACATCGCATGCACCTTTGCGTGAATCGGATGGGAACCGGGGTCTTGTGAAGAGTGCCTTCTTACAGGTACTGTCCGGTTATGACCAGTTCAGTCTCGAGTGTCCCAGCTCACGATGTCAAGCGTGACGCCGCGGCGAATCGGACCCACACTGGTCTCGTTGTCCCACCAGAGAGGAATGCCATGTCAAAGGCGGAGAAGATCATCGAGGGGCTCGGCGGAGCCGGCAACATTGTGGAGATCGAGGCGTGCATCACGCGTCTCCGCACCGAGGTGAAGGACGCCTCGCTCGTCAAGGAAGACGTCCTCAAGGCCGCCGGTGCCCACGGCGTGCTGGCGGCCGGATCTGCGGTCCAGGTGATCGTGGGACCTGAGGCAGATACGCTCGCCGAGGACATCGAGGACCTCCTGTGAGTCAAGGACTTACAGCGCGTGATGAGCCCATCGTCGTCCTCTCGCCGCTGAGCGGACGCGTCGTCCCCATCGCCGAGGTTCCCGACCCCGTGTTCTCGGGCCAGATGGTCGGCTCGGGCGCAGGGGTCGAACCCGCTCCCGAGGCGTTCGACGTCGTCTCCCCGGTTGCCGGCAAGATCGTCAAGCTGCTTCCGCACGCCTTCGTCGTCGTCGACGCGAGCGGGCGAGGTGTCCTCACGCACGTCGGCATCGACACCGTGAAGCTCAAGGGGGAGGGCTTCACGATCCTGGCCGCGCAGGGCGACCAGGTCGCCGCCGGCGCACCCATCATGCGCGTCGATCCGCAGGCGGCGATTGCCGCGGGCTACTCACTCGTGAGCCCCGTCGTCGTCCTTGATTCCAAGGCGGACACGGCGACGCTGCTCGCAGAAGGCTCCGTGGCCGCAGGGGAGCAGCTCTTCAGCTGGGTGCGCCCGGCCTGACGCGTCCTCTTCCGGCGCCCGGCGTGAAACGCGCCGGGCGCCGAGCTATTCCCAGCGGGCCAGGCCCGCAGGCGTCAGAGGTGGACTTCCATCGTGAGCGCGTAGCGGTCCGACCGATACCACGAGCGCGCGTGCTCGATGGCGTGTTCGCCCGAGAACGAGACGCGGTCGAAGAACAGTACCGGCGCGCCTGGCTCCGCGCCGAGGAGCACCGCGATGTCCGCCGGCGCGCCCTCGGCCCGCACGGACTGCCGCGCGCGATCGATCTGGTGGCCGAACTCGGAGGCGAGCGCGCGATAGACCGAACCGGTCAGGTCGATGTCGAGGAGCCCTTCGACGAGGCTCGCGTTGTACCACGCGTCGTCGACGCTCACGGGCCTGCCGTCTGCGAGGCGGAGCCTCCTGAGGTGATAGGCCTCTTGCGTCCGGCCGAGGCCGAGGGCCTTGGCCGTGGCCGCCGGCGGGAGCAGTTGCGCGGCCTCGAGCACGATCGTGCTCGGTTTGTGGCCCTGGGCCTCCATCTCCTGCGTGAAGGATGCGAGGTGGAGCGTCGACTGGACGGCTCCCTCCGAGACGAACGTGCCCTTGCCGGGGACCCTCACGAGATGGCCCTCGTTCACGAGCCGGCCGATGGCCGCACGCACGGTGATGCGGCTGACCCCGAACTGGTCCATGAGCGTGCGCTCGCTCGGCACGCGCTCTCCCGGACCGAGCTCGTCCTTGGCGATTCGCAGGAGGATCGCGTGGAGCTGCTCGTGCTTGGGGATCTGGCTGTTCTCGATCATGGCGGCGCCAGGACGCTTCTCCGCCGTGCTGCTGATCGCCATGACTCGCCTTCCTTGCCGGACTGAATTGGATAGTACCAGTTCAGACCATCAGGAGGTTGAGGCTACGGCGTGGGCTCCGCCTGCGGCCAATGGGGATCGCCGCAGGGACGCGACCCGGCGTGCGCTCTGGGTATCCAGAGAGACCGCCATTTGCCGGTCGCAGTGCGGCTCCTCGTAGGGCTGTCGGACCCTCAAGCTAGGGTCGGGTGGCATGGAGCTCGAGCAGGAATTGCCCCGCGGCTACGCCGAGGTTCTGGCCTCCCTCAGGGACCAGGTCCGCAGCGCCCAGCACCGCGCCCGCCGTGCCGCGAACACGGCGATGATCGAGCTGTACTGGGGGATCGGCCGGACGATCCTGAACCGGCAGGCCATCGAATCATGGGGCAGCAAGGTCTTGGGGCGGCTCTCCGCCGACCTGCGCGCCGAGTTCCCCCACATGAAAGGATTCTCGCCACGGAATCTGGCCTACATGCGCTCCTTCGCGTCGGCCTGGAACGGGCCCGGCCCAATTCAGCAACAAGCTGTTGCAGAATTGCCGTGGGGACACATCACAATCCTGTTGACCAAGTTCAAGGACCGCCCAACCCGCGACTGGTACGCCGCGAAGGCCGTTCAGCACGGCTGGTCGCGGCCTGTTCTCGAGCACCACATTCTCACGCGGCTGCACACCAGGACAGGAGCGGCGCCGAATAATCTGGAGGCCCGGCTGCCGGGGGAGGGGACCGACCTCTCCCGAGACCTTGCCAAGGATCCGCTCGTGCTCGACTTCCTGGGACTGACAGAGGAGGCCGAGGAGCTCGCGATTGAGGAGGCCATGACACTGCGCATGTCGCAGACCCTGGCCGAGTTCGGACCAGGCTTCGCCTTCGTGGCCAGGCAGTACCGTCTGACCATCGAGGGCGACGACGAGTTCTTCATCGACCTGCTCCTGTTTCACATCCCGAGCAACCGCTACGTGGTGGTGGAGCTGAAGGCGGGCAAGTTCAGGCCCGAGCATCTGGGCCAGCTGAACTTCTACGTCGCAGTGGTCGACGACCTGCTACGCCTGCACCACCACGCCCCCACGGTGGGAATCCTAGTGTGCGGATCAAAGAACGACCGCACAGTCCGCTATGCCCTGGACGGCTCGACCCAGCCCCTCGCCGTGACGTCCTACACATACGAGACGCTGCCGGCAGAGGAGAAGGCAGCGCTTCCGTCCCCCGCGGCCATAACAGCAGCCCTCGCCCACGGCGGTGCCGGGAGTCCGAGCGAATAGCCCGGGAGTCCGAGCGAATAGCCCGGGAGTCCGAGCTCTGCCGTCGCTGCGGGCCTTGTTCCGGCCCATGCCCCGACGGATGCTACGGTGACCCCCAGTGAAGGGGGACGGCGACCCGCTGGTGAAGCGGCGCGGGCGCTGAGCCCGTGCTGAGCATCGTGAGGAGAGTCGCCATGGCGGTCTCTCCCACGCGGTCGGCGTCGACGTGGAGGGCCGTCACTCCGAGGCCTTCGAGCAGTCCGACGGCGAGGTCATCGGCACTCGCAATCGTGAGGTCGCCGGGAACGGCGACCCCCTCGCGCTCGAGCGCGAACAGGAGCCCGAGGGCGATCGCGCTCGCGTAGACGATGACCGCCGTCGCGCGGGTCGCCACGAGCTCGCGGGCAAGGGCGACGCCGGAGCGGAACACCGGGGGCACGGGGCCAAGCACGACGACGTCGCACGAGTCGCCTGCCGCTGCCTCGATCGCGTGGACGCGGCGCGCGTCCATCCAGGACCCCTCCGGGCCTCCGACGTAGGCGATCCTCGTGTGTCCCGCATCGATGAGCCCTGAAACGAGGCCCGAGAGCGCCTTGGGCGTATCGGCGATCACCGAGGGCAGCCCGTCGACCTGCCGATCGACGGTCACGAGGGGCTTGCGCTCCGAGAGCGTCCGGAGGAACGTGCCGGACGAGCGCGGCGAGGCGAGGACGAAGCCGTCGACCTGATCGGCGAGCCGCACGAGGCGCTCGCGCTCGGCCTCCGTCTCTCCGGGCAGCACGGCGACGGTTGCGTGGAGGTCGCCCGCCTCGGCGGCGCGCTGGGCGCCTTGGATGATCGGAGTGAAGAAGGTGTTCTCGAGTGTCGGGACGACGATCGAGACGAGGCCGGTCGATCCCTTCGCGAGCGCGCGGGCCGCGCGGTTGACCGAGAAGCCGAGCGTCGTGGCAGCCTCCTCGACGCGCCGGCGCGTTTCGGGTGCGACGAGCTGAGGCTGGTTCATGGCACGCGAGGCCGTGGCCTTCGAGACGCCCGCGAGCGCGGCGACATCAGCCAGCGTCATCTTTGCCCGCCCTTCCCACTGGGTTTCATTTGTGTGTAGCCTACAGGGTATATGAAACCGGTTGTGGAACCGGGTTCATCGATTTGTCCAACGCTACCTCGGAACGGAGTCCCGTTCGGTGCTGCCCAAGAAGTCCGCGCTCATGCTGCTCGCGCCAGGGGTCGTCTTCATCGTCCTCGGCTTCTGCATCCCGGCGCTCATGCTCCTGTTCGCTCCGCCCGGCGTCACGGCAGGGGACGTCATCGCGCGCCTCGGTCGCATGCTCCAGGACCCCTACGATCTCGCGATCATCTGGCGCACGGTGGGCCTCGGCCTGCTCGTCACGGTCCTGAGCGTCGCGCTCGGCTTCCCCATCGCGCTGCTCCTGGCCCGCTCGACCTCTCGGTGGGCCGGCCTGCTCCTCGCGCTCGCGATCTTCCCCCTGCTCCTCAGCAACGTCGTCCGCACGTACGGGTGGCTCGTGCTCCTGGGCAAGAACGGAGTGATCGGCCAGATCGCCACGGCCCTGGGGCTCCCGGCCCCGCAGCTCCTCTACACCGAGACGGCGATCGTGCTGGGCCTCCTCCAGCTGTTCCTCCCGCTCGCGATCATCTCGTGCTACTCCGCGGTCGCGCAGGTTGACGGCGGACTCGAGGACGCCGCGCGGGGTCTCGGCGCGTCCCGGACCCGCGCGCTGTGGACCGTGACCCTCCCGCTGTCGCTGCCGGGCGTCGTCGTCGCTGCGACGCTCGTCTTCGCCGGCTCGACGACCGCGTACACGACGCCGTATCTGCTCGGCGGAAGCAACCAGCGCATGCTTGCGACCCAGCTCTTCAACTACTCCTCGGTGAGCATCGACTGGGCCGCAGCCTCCGCCGTCGCGATCATCATGACCGCGCTCGTGTTCCTCGTCTCGGCCGCGTCGGCCGCCCTCGCCGGACGGAAGGGGAGCGTCGCATGAGCCTCAATACCCGCGCACCCGAGACGACCGCGTCGCGCGCGCCGCGGAGCGCCCGCCCCGTGCGTCGCCCCGCCGTCGAACGCCGCCCCGTCCTCGGAGCGTTCGCCGTGCTGGGCTACATCGTGATGATTGTGCCGATCCTGTTCGTCGTCGCCGCGGCATTCTCGGGAGGCGACAGCCTCAAGTTCCCGCCGGACAGCTTCTCCTTCAAGTGGTTCGGCGCCGCGGCGGCCTACAAGCCGTTCATGGCCTCACTCCTGCAGAGCACCGAGCTCGCGGCCCTCGCGACCCTCTTCGCCCTCGTCCTCGGCGTGCCCGCCGCCCTCGCGCTCGAACGCGGGCGTCTCCGCAGCAAGGCCTGGGTGCAGGGCCTCTTCCTCTCGCCGCTCATTGTCCCCGAGCTCGTCGTCGGCCTCGCGCTCTACCAGCAGCTCATCGCGGCGCTCGGCGTCTCGAGCTTCGCCGCGCTGCTCGTGGGCCACACGGCCCTGCTCATCCCGTACGCCGTGCGCGTCACGGGCGCCTCGCTCGCTCTCGCCGATCCGTTTGTCGAGGAGGCCGCGCGCGGTCTCGGCGCCGGGCCGTTCACGGTCTTCACCTCGATCACGCTGCCTCTCCTGCGGCCGGGCATCGTCTCGGCGTCGCTCTTGGGGTTCGTGACGTCGTTCAACAACGTCCCGCTCTCGCTGCTCCTGCAGGGACGCAAGTTCGCGACGCTTCCCGTGACCATGCTCGACTACGTCCAGCAGTCGTACGACCCCATGATCGCCGCCATGTCCACCCTCATCCTGGCGGCCACCGTCCTCGTCGCCATGCTCGCCGAGCGGGCCGTCGGCTTCGCCAAGATCTTCGGAGGTATCAACAGATGAACCCTGCAGCGAGGCTCAGCGAGGTGAGCCAGGTCTTCGGCGACTTCACCGCCGTCGACCGCCTGGACCTGGACATCGAAGCCGGAAAGCTCACGACGCTCCTCGGCCCGAGCGGCTGCGGCAAGACGACGACGCTGCGCATGCTCGCCGGCTACACGCGGCCCACCTCGGGCCGCATCGAGATCGGCGGGCGCGACGCGACGGCCCTCCCACCCGAGAAGCGCAACCTCGGCATGGTCTTCCAGAGCTACGCGCTCTTCCCGCACCTGAGCGTGGGGGAGAACGTCGGCTACGGGCTCAAGCTCCGCAAGGTCGCAGGGCCAGAACGACGGCGGCGCGTCGCCGAGGCGCTCGACATGGTCGGCCTCGGGCATCTTGGCGACCGCAAGCCCAAGGCGCTTTCGGGCGGACAGCAGCAGCGCGTCGCCCTGGCCCGCGCGATCGCAATCCAGCCCGAGATCCTGCTCCTCGACGAGCCCCTCTCCAACCTCGACGCGCGGCTGCGACTCCAGATGCGCTCCGAGATCCGCCGCATCCAGCAGCAGACGGGCCTCACGGTCGTCCTCGTGACGCACGACCAGGAGGAGGCGCTCGAGATGAGCGACGTCATGGTCCTCATGCGCAGCGGGAAGATCATGCAGAAAGACACGCCCCAGGAGGTCTTCGAGCGGCCGACCGACCGATTCGTGGCCGAGTTCATGGGCTACGAGAACTTCTTCGCGACCCGCGAGCACGCGTCCGCGACCGTCCGACCCGAGAACCTCCGCCTGCTCGGCCACGAGGCGGCGCTCGACGACGGCGCCCACGGCTTCCCGGCGGTCGTCACCCAGGTTGCGTACCGCGGCGTCGACCTCATGGTCCGGGCCACGGCAACGGACGCCGCGGGCGACGACGTCGAGCTCGTCGCGGCGGTGCGCGCGGATTCCGGGACGCGGCTTGAGCCGGGCGCCCGCGTGACGGCCGGCATCCGAACTGCGGACCTCGTGCCGCTCGCGGGCTGAACGCGGCAGTCCTTCCACCCCCCGCCCATCCACCCGCCCCCCGCCCCTCACCTGTCCTCCCCGCCCCCACCCGTCCTCCCCGCCCATCCACCCCACCCTGAGCAACGAAAGCAGAGCCCATGAAGATCACCGCTCGGAAGGGCCTCGCCCTCGGCGCAGCCCTCCTCACCGCGACACTCGCCCTTTCCGCCTGTGAAGGGAGCGCCCAGTCCGCCCAAACCGGCGCCACGGAGGAGAAGAAGCTCGTCGTGAGCACGTTCCCGTTCGGCGTCGACGCGTTCAAGAAGGCGGTCGTCGAGCCGTTCACGAAGGCCACAGGCATCGAGGTCGAAGTCGAGACCGGATCGAATGCCGATCGCATCTCGAAGCTCGGGGTCAACAAGAACTCGGGCGTCGACGTCATGCTCATCTCGGACTTCTACGCGGCCGTGGGCCAGTCCAAGGGCCTCTTCGACAAGGTCGATCCGGCCAAGGTGCCGAACATGGCGAAGGTCGCCAAGTTCGCGACGGATGGCGCCCTCAACGGCCCCGCCTACACGTTCCAGCTCAACGGCATGATGTACCGCACTGATGTCATGGACGCGGCGAAGGCCGCGAAGTGGAATACCCTCGCCGATCCCGCGAACGCACGCAAGATCTCTCTCCCGGACTACGCCGCCACGTCGGGCCAGCTCACGCTCTCGGGCATCTCCGCGGCGTACGGCTCGGGGCCGTTCGACGTCGACAAGGGCTTCGCGAAGCTCGGCACGCTCGCGCCGTCGACCCTCAAGTTCTACAGCTCCTCGACCGAGGTCACGAACCTCATCCAGCAGAAGGAGATCGTGCTCGCCCCCGCCCTCGACGGCTTCGCGAGCAGCCTCGTCTCCTCGGGTGCCCCGGTCGCGTGGACGCCGGCTGAGACGGGCAAGTACATGTCGACGAACCGCGCGATGATCGTCAAGGGCACCGAACACCCGGGCAATTCCGCCAAGTTCATCGACTACCTGCTCTCCGCCGAGGCCCAGTCCGCCGCGGCCGCGGCCTACGGCGACAAGCCGGTCGACCCGGACGCGAAGCTCCCCGACCTCCTCACGAAGGTCTCGGGCCCCGCAGCGAAGGATCCGATCGCCGCCGGCTTCACGGTGCTCGACATGGATCCGATCGTGCAGAACCGAGCCGCGTGGGTCGAGCGCTACGCCCGCGAGGTCACCTCGAAGTGACCCGCCCGGTCGTCATCAGCTGCGACCCGGGAGTCGACGACGCCGTCGCGCTCGCGCTGGCCTTCGCCTCGCCCGAGCTCGACGTGCTCGCTGTGGCGGCGACGGCGGGCAACGTCTCCGTCGAGACGTCGTCCGCCAACGCCGCGGCCCTGCTCGACCTCTTCGGCGCGCCAGCTGAGCTGGCCGTGCATTCCGGGGCGTCGGGACCGCTCCGCGGGGAGCGCGTTCCCGACGAGCCGGTGCACGGCGCGGGCGGCTTGGGCGGGGTGCGGCTCCCGCCGTCGTCCCGCCGGATCGAGCACGACGCCGTCGAGCACCTCGCGAGGACTATCCTCGGCCGCCCTGGGGAAGTGACCCTCGTCGCGCTTGGCCCCCTGACCGACGTCGCCCGCCTCTTCGCCGAGTACCCGCGAACGGTAGCCGCGCTCGATCGGCTCGTGATCATGGGCGGCGCCGTCTTCGCCCAGGGCAACGTCACCCTGGCCGCCGAATTCAACTTCTTCGCGGACCCCGAGGCGGCTGCCGCCGTCCTCAGGGCCGCACGGCCCGTCGAGCTCGTGCCGCTCGACGTCACACGCGAGGCCGTTATCGACAGGGCCGCCGCGACCGCGCTCGCCGAGCTGCCCTCGGCTACAGGAACCATCGGGCGCATGCTCGTGGGCATGTGCGACGCGATGGCCGCGCGCGGGCGGCCCGATGTCGCCGTCATGCACGACGCGCTCGCTATCGCGGCCGTGTTCGACCCGGGCCTCATCGAATGGGCCGACGCCGCGGCGACCGTCGAGCTCGACGGGACGCTCACGCGGGGTGCGGTCGTCGCCGATGTGCGAGGCGTCTCGGGCCGCGCGGCGAACGTCCGCTACGGGGCAGCCGTCGCGTCCGGGCGATTCACGCAGCTGCTCGTCGAGCGAGTGACTGCGCTCCGGCGGCCTTCCGTCCCACCGTTCTGACCGACATGTGCCCTTGCGGGGGCCGGAGGAGAAACTCTCATGACCGACAGCCGTGACTACGGCGCCTACCTCGACCGGATGCCGAAGGCGGACCTCCACGTCCACCTCACAGGGACCGTGAGGGCCTCGACGTTCGCAGAGCTTGCCCGCCGGGAGCGCATCGTGCTGCCCGAGGACCCCCTCGTGGTGTTCAAGAACATCAATTCGCGTCCGCCGGATCCCGCGCTGTACCGGTCGACGCGGATCCCCGTCCCGCAGGGGCCCTCGGCGGACGAGCCCGAGGTCTCATATTCCCTCTTCCAGGCCTCGACGTGGGTTCTCGACTGCCTGCGCTCCGCCGAAGACGTGACGCGGATCGTGTTCGAGGCCTTCGAGGACGCGCACGCGAGCGCGACCCGCCACCTGGAGCTCTTCTTCGACGAGCTCCCGCCGAGCCTCGCGCACCTCGGCTACGCAGGGTACGTCGAGGCCATGGCCGCGGGCATCCGGCGGGCCGAGGCCGAGTTCGGCATGACGGGGCTCCTCATCGCGGGCGTCGACCGGAGCAAGAGCGGCGAGCACGCGCTCGCACTCGTCCAGACTCTCGTCGATAACCCGCATCCCGACGTCGTGGGCATCGGCCTCGACAATCTCGAGACGTTGGGCCCGCCCGAGCGCTTCGAGGCCGCGTATCGGCTCGCGGGGGAGCATGGGCTCAAGCGGACCGCGCATTCGTCCGAGCACGCCCCTGTTGCCCGCAACACGATCACATGCCTCGACGTCCTCGGCTGCGATCGGATCGACCACGGGTACTTCGTGCTCGAGGACGACGACGTCGTCGCGCGACTCCGCGAGGAACAGGTCGCCTTCACAGGGATCTTCACGACATCGCGTCGCTCGTGGCGGCCTTGGCGCCGCGCGTCGTTCAAGGCAATGCACGAGGCGGGGCTCAAGATGGTGATCGCGTCCGACGATCCGGGCATGTTCCCGACGTCGCTCGCGGCCGAGTACCGCATCGCGGGCTTCGAGCTCGGTCTCGGCCCCGCCGCGATGCGCCAGATCGCGCTTAACGGCGTCGACGCGTGCTGGCTGCCGGACGAGGCGAAGGCACGCCTGCGCAAGCGCTTCGTCGCGGAGCTCGACGCTCTCGAGGAAGAGCTCTTCGCGGGGGCTCCGATCGGCTGAGCCCCGGTCAGCCGCGGCTCGGAGCGCCGGCGGCGGCGAGCACGGCTGTGTGCGTGCGGTGGGAGCCCCGGAGGCCCGGGTGCGCGATCACGTCGAGGAGCATCTTCACGGCTTGCGCTCCGAATTCGCGGGGCCTGAGGTCCATGGCCCAGATTCGCGCATCGGGGAGCTCCGTCGTCGGATCTCCCGCGAGCGAGGCGAGCTGGAGGCCGCGTCCGGGGGGCCGGCCGAGCTGCTCGAGGAGCCCGAGGCACCGCCCTGCGAGACCCTGCTCGGCGCACACGATCCCGCCGAGGTCGGGCAGGGCCAGCGCGCGTACGACGGCGGCGCGCAGCTCGTGCTCGGAAGGGGCGATCGAGACGGCGAGCTGGGCCTCCTGGAAGCCGCGCTCGGCGCACCACGCGGAATAGGCGCGTTCGACGTCGACGACCCACGTGGGCTGGAACTCCGGCCCCGAGGTGATGAGAGCGGGCCGGCCCGGGCCGGACAAGGCCATGGCGTCGAGGACCCGGCGTGCCCCCGCCGTGTGGTCGATGCTGACGTCGGCCGCGACGCGCTCTGCGAACTCCTCCACGGGGCGGCCCGCCGAGACGATCGGGATGTCGTTCCGGACGAGTCGTTGCGCGCCAACGTCATCGCCGAGCACGTCGACGATGATCGCGCCGTCGACCTGGAAGCCGTGGGACGCGGCACGCTCGGGCGAGGACGCGAAGAGCGTCAGGTCGTAGCCTTGCGCAGCCGCCTCGTCGGCGACTCCGAACGCGAATTCCATGTAGAAGTGCACTGACGAGCGGAGGCCTTGGGGGATGTAGAGGCCGAGTGCCCCCGTTGAGCTCCGGCGAAGGCTACGTGCTGCGCGATTGGTCGTGTATCCCAGCCGAGAGGCGGCCTCCCGCACGCGCTCTCGGGTCGCGGGGGCGACGCGGCTCGACTCCTGGAGCGCCTCAGAGACGGTCGATTTGGAGAGGCCGAGCTCCCGTGCGAGATCGAGGAGGGTCACGGGCGGGGCCATGCGAGCCATCGTAGTCGAGCTGCCGAACGCCGCAATTGACGCATTGACCTGTGACGGCCAGAACAGTACAGTCGAATCATTCGGAACGTTCCGAAAACCTATCCCCCAGAATCCATCGCCCTCAAGGAAGCACCATGAAGCTCCCGCCCTCAGGCTCGCGGACGGGTCACCGCGCCACCGTCGCCGCGGTCCTCCTCCTCAATTCCGTCCTCATGCTCTTCCCGCCCATCCACTGGGCGATTGCCGGCCTCGGCCCCGTCGGAGCGCTCGGATACGCGCTCGGCGCCCCGCTCGTCGCCGTCGTCTCCCTCGTCGTCCTGTACGCGACCCAGCGCGCGGAGGAGGTCCAGTGAACTCGATCATCGTCGGGTACGGCGGCGTGATCGCGGCACTCGCCGTCGTCGTCCTCGCCATGGAGCTCACGAAGCGCAAGGCCGCCTCGTTCAGCGACTACGCCACGGGCGGCCGGTCCTTCGGCTCGTTCTTCGCCACGATGGCGTTTCTCAACACGTGGCTCCCCGGCGCGGTCTTTGTCGCGTTCGGCGGGCTCACCGTCACGGCAGGCCTCCTCGGCTTCCAGGGCCTGTTCTACTCGCTCCTGGCCGTGATCCTCATGTTCCTCCTCGCGAAGCCCGTCCATGAATGGGGCCGGGCCTTCGACCTCCGCACGCAGGCCGACCTCCTCGGCCTGCGGTATAGCTCGCGCGCAGTTCGCGTGGTCTCGGCCGCGATCGGCATCGTTGCGTCCTTTCCATGGCTCGTCATGGGAATGCAGTCGCTCACGCTCGTCTTCGAGTACCTCTCGTTCGGTGCCGTCGACGCCCTCGGCGCGATCGTCGTCGGAATCCTTGTCGTCGCGGTCCGACAGATCTGGACGATGCGCTTCGGGATGCGCGGCGTCATGATCAGCGACATGGTCCAAGGCCTCCTCGCCTATGGCCTCGGCTTCGTGCTCGTACTGGGCTTCGGCACGTGGCTCGTGACCAACGGCCACGGCTTCGGAGCGGTCCAGCCCGTGCTCTACGGGCTCCCAGGCCCGGACAGCCCCGCAGGCGGCCTCTACGTCTTCTCACTCGTCCTCACGGGAACACTGGGCGGCTGGTGCTGGCCGGACATCTTCGTGCGGCTCTTTACAGCCCGCAGCACGGCGACGATCCAGCGCTCCGCCGTCCAGGCCGCGCCCGCGCTGCTCGTCTTCAGCGGCGCCCTGACCCTCATGACCCTCCTCGCCTCGTCGATGCCCGACGTCGCGGAAGCTCCCGACCACGTGTGGTTCCTCGTCGCCCGGCACCTCGGACCGGTGGCCCTCACCCTCGCGGGGATCTGCGTCGTCATGGCCACGATGGGCAACGTGAGCGCCAACCTCCAGGCCCTGGGCACCCAGACCGTCAACGACATCCTCGGCGTCGCCCGCGGTGAGCAAGTCGAAACGCCCCGCGCGGGGCGGATCGCCGTCGCCGTGTTCACGGTCGCCGCGGCGGGCTGCGCGCTTGCCCTGGCGGGTGCCCAGGCCGGGCTCTTCGTCCTCGCGATGATCTCTTACCAGGGCATCTGCCAGCTCGCGCCCACTCTCTTCTTCGGGATCTTCTGGCGGCGCGGGAACGCGATCGGAGCCGTCGCGTCGATGATCGTGGGCGTCACGGCCGCCGCAGTGCTGCAGCTGGCCTACCCCCTCTCGGTCCCGTGGCTCGGCGGCTTCACGTCGGGCGCCGCTGCCCTCGTTCTCAACACGGCCGTCTACATCGTCTGCGCGTACGCCTTCCCCGGCAGCGCCGAGGAGCGTGCCCGTGTCGACGGCCTCTTCGACCGCCTCCGGGTGCCTCGCCGTCGTCCGACCGTCGAGCCGGCGTTCGACTGACCTGCGCCCGAACCCGCCCCGCCGCCCGAACCCACCCCAACCCTAGGAGCAGCCGCGTGAACGGCCAGACCGCCGCCCCGCCCCTCACCCAGCCCGAATCCGCCAGCCCGGCGCCCCCAGCTCCCGTTCGGGGGGCGCGGCCCGCCGATCTCATCGTGAGTGCCGACACCATCCATACGCTCGATGACGAGAACCCGGCCGCCAAGTCGATCGCGATCCGTGACGGAATGATCGTCGCCGTGGGCTCGGCGTCCGAAACGGAGCAGTGGGCAGGCCCCGAGACGAGACGGGCCGATCACCGTGGCAGCACGATCGTTCCCGGGCTGACGGACTGCCACGTCCACGCCCTCATGGGACTGGACCTCGTGCGCGGCGTGGACCTCACTGACCAGGACCGAGGCGGCGTGCTCGGGCTGCTGCGGGAGGCGGAGGCCGCTCTCGGGCCGGGGGAGTGGCTGCTCGGCTGGGGGCTCGACCCGAATGTGTTCGCGGCCGGCGAGATCACTGGCCGCCTCTTCGACCGGTTCCCCCGCCCGGTGGTCGCGCGCATGCGGGACGGGCACTCCGCCGTCGCCAATGCCGCTGCGATCGCGGCGGCCAAGGTGACCGGCCGCGAGGAATTGCCCGGCACCGCGTGCGCCGTCGTCGACGGTGCCGGGGTGCCCACTGGGTACCTCCTCGAGGCCGCGGCGATGGACCTTGTCACGGGCGCCGCCCCCGCGCCGTCGCCCGACGATGAGCTGGACAGGCTCCTGGCCGTGCTGGGCGGTATGGCTGCAACGGGGATCACGTGCGTCCATGCGCTTGACTTCGGCGACGGCACGGGAGAGCTTCTCCGTCGAGCCGAGGAGCGGGCGGAGCTCCCCGTTCGGCTGCGGATTTCGCCCATCTGCTGGCCGGGCGCAGGCGGGGAGGAGACCGAGAGGATCATCGCGCTCCAGGGCTCGGGCGGGCGGCGGTGGCGTGTCGAGGGGGTGAAGCTGTTCATCGACGGCACCGTGGACAACGGCACGGCGTGGCTCGACGAGCCGGACGTCTACGGAGAGAATGCCACCTCGGTGTGGCACTCGCCTGACGACTACGAGAGGACTCTCCACCGCTTCATCCGCGCCGGCCTCTGGACTACGACGCACGCGATCGGCGACGGCGGGGTGCGCCGCGTGCTCGACGCGATCGAGCGGTCGGGCTCGACGGGCCCCCACCGCATCGAGCACATCGAAACCCTCGCGGACGATCTCGTGCCGCGCTTCGCGGAGCTCGGAGTCGCCGCAAGCATGCAGCCCGTGCATGCGACGCATCACACGCGCGCCGACGAGAGCGACAACTGGTCAGTGCGCGTGGGGCACGAGCGCACCCGGAGAGGCTGGCGCTGCCGGGACCTACGCGAAGCCGGAGCGATCCTCGCCCTCGGGACGGACTGGCCGATCACGCCGTACGACCCGCGCGCCCTCATGGCCGACGCGCGGCTGCGCCGCCCTGCGGGCCGACGGGACATCGCCCCGGTCCAGCCAGACCAGGCGCTTACTGCCCTCATGGCGCTCGAGGGGTACACGACCCACGCGGCGCGGTCGATCGGAGGCACGCACGGACCGGGGCGGATCGCACCGGGTGCGCCCGCCCACCTGACGGTCTTCGGGGGAGATGTCCTCGCCCTCGATCCGGACGACGCGGCGTTCGTCGACGTCGTGGCGACCTATGTGGACGGTGTCCGGGCAAGATAGTCCCATGACGGACCACGGCGAACGCCTTTCGATCCCCACGCCTTCGGGCCCGGTCTCGGGCGTCTACGCGCGCCCCGACGGCGCTGACGCAACGGTCGTCGTCGCGCACGGCGCGGGGGCCGGCATGGACCACCCGTTCATGGTCGGCTACTGCGACGCGCTCAACGGCCTGGGGGTCGCGACGCTGCGGTTCAACTTCGCGTACATGGAGTCGGGGAGCCGCGTCCCCGACCGCCCGCCCAAGGCCATTGCCGTGTGGGCCGCGGCGGTCGAGGAGGCGCGGCGCCGCTCGTCGGGCGAACCACTGTGGGCGGCGGGGAAGTCGTTCGGGGGGCGCATGGCGTCGATGGCCTGTGCCGACGGTGCGATGGCGACGGCGGGGCTCGTCTTCCTGGGCTATCCCCTCCACCCGGTGGGGAAGCCCGAGAAGATCCGCGACGAGCACCTCTACGGGCTAGGCCTCCCCATGCTGTTCCTCCAGGGCACGCGGGACACGCTCGCGACGCGCGAGCTTCTCGACGCCGTCGTTGCGAAGCTCCCCACGGCCACGCTTACGTGGTTCGAGGGGGCCGATCACTCGTTCGCGCTGAAGGGCGTCAAACGGACCCCGTATGCGATCGGCGCGTCGCTCGCAGCGCCGACCGCCGAGTTCGTGCGGCGAAAGGCCTGAACTCGGCTCCTCCGGCTCTTGCGGGTGCCTCACGCGCGGTGGTGCGCTGGGATGCGTGGGTGAGAACCATCGCCGTCAGGGTCGATGAGAACTATCGCCGTAAGGAATGCCATGAAGCCCAAATCCGTCGCACCAACCCGCCTGCGCACGTCACGCACAGCACTGCTCGCCCTCATTCCCGCAGCGCTGCTCCTCAATCTGGGAGGCGCCGCCTCAGCGGCAACCTTCACTCCTCCGGCCGTCGCGAGCGGGCCGAGTCCCTTTGCCTCGTGCACTCTCGGGGGCGCGCCGGGCGCCGTCAATTATGTCAACGCCGAGGTCGAGCCGTGGGTCTCCGTCAACCCGACGAACCCCAGCAATGTCGTCGGCGTCTGGCAGCAAGACAGGTGGTCCGACGGCGGGTCCCACGGTCTCGTGGCCGGATATTCGAACGACGGCGGTGCCACCTGGCATGAGACGGCCCAGCCGTTCAGCGCGTGCGCCCCGGGCGGCCCGGCACAATTCACCCGTGCCTCCGACCCGTGGGTGTCCTTCGGCCCCGACGGCACCGCTTATTCCGTTTCTATCTCGTTCCAAGGGGTGGGCAGCGACAACGGCGTTGCCGCGGCCACGTCCACCGACGGGGGCAAGACGTGGGGCAACCTCGCCATCCTGAAGGAGGACGCGAGCTCCCAGTTCTTCAATGACAAGGAGTCGGTCACGGCCGATCCTGTCCACGCCGGCACGGCGTACGCCGTGTGGGATCGTCTCGTCGCGCCGGTCGGCAACCCGCGCGCCGACGCGCACGCTGCCGCCTTCACCGGCCCGGCCTGGTTCGCCAAGACGACCGACGGCGGCGTGACGTGGAATTCGACGAAGATCATTGTCCCGACCGCAGAGCACCAGCAGACGATCGGCAACCAGATCGTTGTGGACCCGCGCACTGGCACGCTCTACGACTTCTTCAATCTGATCCTCAGCAGCGGCCCGAACGGTTCCGGCAAGCTCCACGGCAACAATGTGGCCTTCGTCAAGTCCGCTGACGGCGGCGCGACGTGGACGGCTCCGCAGGTCGTGGCAAAGCTCGACACGGTCGGCGTGACCGATCCCAATACCGGTCAACGGATCCGCACGGGAGACATCATCCCCGAACCCGCGATCGACCCGGCGACCGGCCAGCTCTACGTCGTCTGGCAGGACGCGCGCTTCACGGGGTTCGCCTTCGACCAGGTGGCCATCTCCACTTCGGCTAACGGCGGGGCCACGTGGACGGCCCCCGCTCGCGTCAACACGCCGCACGGCGTCCCGGCGTTCACGCCCAGCGTGAGAGTCAACGCAAGCGGTGCTGTCGCGGTCACGTACTACGATTTCCGCAGTCTCACCGTCGGGAACACGAGCACGCTGCCCACGGACTACTGGTTCACGTCCTCCCCGGCTGGGGGCGCGAGCTTCGGCAACGAGACACACCTGTACGGCCCGTTCGACATGCTGACGGCGCCGAACGCGAACGGGTTCTTCGTGGGTGACTACGAGGGCCTCGCGGCCTCAGGCACGAGCTTCGTCTCCCTCTCGGTCCGGGCCAACGACGGCAATCTCGCCAACCGGACGGACGCGGTCGCTACGACGATCACACCCTGAAAGGAACTGAAGGCGGCGGCTCCCGCTCAACGGCGGGAGCCGCCGTCGTCCTCTCGCCGCAGGTCCCGCACGGCGGCGCTCACCGTCGGGTAGAAGTGGTCCGGGCCGAAGCGTTCGACCGTGCCGAATTGGAGCAGCTTGTCCTTGACCGGGCCTTTGAGCTCGGCGAACACGAGCTCGATCCCGTGGGCGTCGAGCCAGTCGTCGAGGAGCACGACCTCGTCGAGCGCCGTCGTGTCGATGCCTGTCAGGGGCTCGGCCGCCACCACCACGTGCGTCACGGCGCGCTTCTCGGCCTCGACAAGCCCTCGGATGAACGCGGCGAACACGGGTCCGTTCGCAAAGAACAGGGGAGCGTCGAACCTCGCGAGGATGAGTCCCGGGACCCGCTGCGCCTCGGGGTGGCGGGACAGGTCGTGGTAGCCGGGCACGTCGGGACGGTCGCCGAGTTCGGCGCGGTAGGGGTTCCAGGCCTGCCGGATGAAGTCGAGCAGCGAGAGCGCGACGGCGATGACGATCCCCTGGAGCACGCCGATCGTGGTCACCCCGGCGAACGTCGCGAACATGAGGAGCGACTCGCCGCGGCTCATCCGCCAGAGCCGGGTGATCGCGCGCGGATCGACGAGGGCGAATGCCGCGCCGATGACGACGGCGGCGAGCGTCGCGGTGGGCAGGTAGACCGTGAGCCCCGGAACGGCCGCCATGAAGACGGCGACGAGGAGCGCCGCGACGACGCCGGTCAGCTGCGTCCTGCCCCCGGCGTCGATCGCGACCGGCGTGCGCGACGAGCTGACCGAGACTGGGAATCCGCCGAACAGGCCGGTCGCGAAATTAGCGGCACCGAGCGCCGCCATCTCGCGCGTGCCGGAGACCGAGAGCCCCTCGCGGGAGGCGAGGCTCTGCGAGAGGACGCTCGTGTCCGCGAAGACCATGAGCGCGATCCCCGCCGCGGGCGCGAGGAGGCCGAGGGCATCGGGCAGCGTGATTCCAGCAAGCTGGGGGAGCGGTAGCCCCTGCGGGAGGCGGCCGACGACGGCAACGCGATCCGTCAGCGCCGCGAGCCAGACTGCGAGCATCGAGCCGACGACGGCAAACAGCGCGCCGGGCACCTTCCACCGCAGGACGCGCGGCGCGGCGATCAGGACGAGGGACCCCAGCCCAAGGAGGAACGCGACGACGTTGACCCCGCGGTCCGCGACGACGCCGACGACGACGGCGAGCCGCTCCCACGGGATGTCGCCTGGCGCCGAGATGCCGAGTAGCGTCGGGAGCTGGTTCGCGGCGACCGTGAGCGCGATCCCGCCGAGGTAGCCGAGTCGGATCGGCCCCGAGAGCAGGCCCGTGAGCGCCCCGAGCCGGAACAGCGCCGCGAGGAGGAGGTACACGCCGATGAAGACGGCGAGGAGGCCTGCGAGGGCAATCGCCCGCGGGCTCCCAGCACCGGCGAGAGGCAGCACCGCGGCCGCGATCATGGGCGCGAGCGCCGAGTCCGGCCCGAGGATGAGGATCCGCGACGGGCCGAGGGCCGCGTAGACGAGCAGCGGGACGATGGTCGCATAAAGGCCCGCCGCGGGCGGGAGGGACGCGGCCTGGGCATAGGCCATGCCTGCCGGGATGAGCATCCCGACGAGCGCCGCACCGGCCAGGAGGTCGTGCCGGATCCAGTCTCGGTCGTAACCCCGGACCCAGCTCATGCTGCGATGATGTCGCCGTTGCGCGGCGCGCGCCAGCCCCGGGGCTGCCCAGGCGAGCCGGGGCGGAGTGGGAGGATTGAGCCATGACCAGCGCCGTCGTCGTCGGGAGCGGGCCCAACGGGCTCGCCGCCGCGGTGCGGCTCGCGCAGGAGGGCATCTCGGTGCGGGTGCTCGAAGCCGAGCCGAGCATCGGCGGCGGCTCGCGCTCGTCCGCGGCGACGCTCCCTGGCCTTGTGCATGACGAATGCTCGGCGTTCCACCCCATGGCCCTCGCGTCTCCGTTCCTCTCGAGCCTAGGCCTCGAGCGGCACGGCCTGCGCTGGAGGTGGCCCGAGATCGAGCTCGCCCACCCGCTCGACGGCGGGCGGGCCGCGCTCCTCTACCGGGACCTCGCCGAGACGGCGAGCGGGCTCGGCGCCGGCGGCCGCGCGTGGGCGGCGACCGTCGGCTCAACCGCCCAGAGGTTCGCCGAACTCGTCCCGGACCTCCTCGGCCCCGTCCTGCACGTTCCCCGCCGACCGGTCGCGTTCGCGCGGTTCGGCGGCCTCGCGGCCCTCCCAGCGAGCGCTCTCACGCGCCACTGGAAGGACGAGCAGGCGAGCGCCCTCTTCGCGGGCATCGCCGCCCACGCGTTCACGCGGCTCGATGCCCCGTTCTCGAGCGCCGTCGGGCTCGTCCTCGGCGCAGCCGGCCACGCGGTGGGGTGGCCTGTCGCCGAGGGTGGGAGCCAGAGGATCGCGGATGCGCTTGTCGCGCGGCTCGCCGAACTCGGGGGACGCGTCGAAACAGGTGTCCGCGTCGAGCGGGTCGAGGACGCCGGCCCGGCCGACCTCCTTCTTCTGTGCGTTGCCCCCAGAGCCGCGGCGCGGATCCTCGCGGGGAGGCTCCCGGGTGCCGTCGCCCGCTCCTATGCGCGCTACCGCCACGGGCCCGCCGCATTCAAGGTCGACTATGCGATCGAGGGCGATGTTCCTTGGGCGGCCGCCGACGTGCGACGCGCGGGCACCGTGCACCTGGGCGGGACGTTCGAGGAGATCTCGCGGTCCGAGGAGCAGGCCGTTCAAGGCCGCATGCCAGCGAATCCGTTCGTCCTCGTGGGCCAGCAGTTCGTCGCCGACCCGCTGCGCTCGTCGGGCGGACTCAACCCGCTGTGGGCGTACGCGCACGTCCCGAACGGCTACGCGGGGGACGCGACGGAGGCGGTGACGGCGCAGATTGAACGCTTCGCACCGGGGTTCCGCGGTCGCATCAGGGCCGTCTCGGCGCGGACCGTCGCGCAGGCTGAGGCGCACAACGCGAATTGCGTGGGAGGCGACGTGGCCGGGGGAGCCAACACCCCGAGCCAGCTCGTGTTCCGGCCCCGCGCGGCGGCGGATCCGTACGCCACCGGCGTCCCCGGCGTCTTCCTGTGCTCCGCATCGACCCCGCCCGGCGGGGGGACACACGGCATGGCCGGCTTCCACGCGGCTGAGCGTGCGCTGGCCCACCTCCGCCGCTGAACGGGCCGGAATTCACGCTGCCGTCCGCGCGCATAGAGTTGACGGGTGCACGACGACGCTGATCTCCCCGGAGCGCGGGACCTTCGCGACACCCGGGGCCTCTCCGAGGGGCCGGGCTTCCCGTACGAACGCCTCCGCCGCTTCCCCGACGTCGAGGCCCCGAATCTGCAGGCCTGGGATGCGACCGACCAGCTCCTGGCCGAACGCGGCATCGCCGAGGCCGCCCAGCGTTCGCTTGAGGGACGCGAGATTGCGGTCGTCGGCGATGCGTACGGCGCGATCTCGCTCCGCCTGGCGGCGGCCGGGCTCACGGGCGTTCGAGTCCACGAGGACCTCGTGACGGGCCGCGAGGCCATGGCGCGCAACGCCTTGGCCCTCGGGCTCAACGGCGTCCAGCGCCAATGCGAGCTCGATCGCGAGCTGCTCGACGGCGCTCGGCTCGTGCTGCTCCAGCTCCCTCGGGGCCTCGCCGAGCTCGAGGAGATTGCGGACGCCGTCGCCCGCTGGGCGGCGCCCGATGTCGTCGTGGTTGCGGGCGGACGGGTCAAGCACATGACGCTCGCGATGAACGGCGTCCTCGGAGCGTGTTTCCGCGAGGTGCGTGCCGAGCTCGCGGTGCGGAAGTCCCGCCTCATCGTCGCCGAAGGCCAGCTCGGCGTCCCCGAGCGTCCCCGGTTCCCCGTGGCGTCAGTGCACGACGACGTCGGCCTTACCCTGTGCGCGCACGGCGGCGCGTTCGCGGGCGAGCGGCTCGACCTCGGGACGCGGTTCCTGCTCGGGTTCCTCGGCCGCATTCCGGAGGGCGCCGCCGTCGACCTCGGTTGCGGAACCGGCGCGCTCGCCGCTGCCTACGCCCTCGCGCACCCGGGCGCGTCCGTCGTCGCGACGGACCGTTCCGCGGCCGCCGCCCGCTCGGCCCGGGCGACTATGGACGCGAACGGGATCGCGGACCGGGTCGTCGTCGAGTACGACGACGCCGCCTCCTCGCGCGAGGCGGGCTCGGCCGACGTCGTGCTTCTCAATCCGCCCTTCCACCTCGGCGCGAGCGTGCACGCGGGAGCCGCCCTCAAGCTCATCGACGCCGGGGCGCGGCTCCTGCGGCCCGGTGGCGAGCTGTGGACGGTGTACAACTCGCATCTTGACTATCGCCGCCAGCTCGAGGAATCTGTGGGGCCGACCTCGGTCGAAGGGCGCTCGCGCAAGTTCACGGTCACCCGTTCAGTTAGGCGCATCCCTACCGCGTGAGGTCCTCCGTCGGCGGGCGACATGCGATCTCCTCAGCTGTTGCTCGGCGTCGCGCGGGCCCAAACAGGGTAACGTAAACGAAAGGAATTATCCGCTCTTCGGCCGAAAGGACCCTGTGACGGAGCAGCCACGTCAGCCAGCGCCGCGGCGCGGCACCAATCTGCCGCGCATGGGGGACTTCAATCTGACGGTCATCCTCGACGCGATCCGCCGTTCGGAGGCCGGGATGAGCCGGGTAGAGCTCGCCCAGCTCGTCGGCCTCTCGCCTCAGACGATCTCCAACATCTCGCGCCGCCTCCTCGACCAGAAGCTCATCGTCGAGGCAGGCAAGGAGGGCTCCGGGCCGGGCAAGCCTCGCACCATCCTCCGCCTGAACCCCTCGGGCATGTACGCGATCGGGGTGCACCTTGACCCGGCCCTCATCACGGTTGTGCTCCTCGACCTCGTGGGGTCCGTCGTTGAGAAGCGCACGTTCGTCACGCCCCAAAGCCATGAGCCGGCCGAGATCGTCGCGGCCATCGCCGAATGCGTCGAGGAGCTCATCTCCCTTTCGGGCGTGAGCCGCTCGCTCATCGCGGGCCTCGGCGTGGCCGCCCCGGGGCCGATCGACCTCGACCGCGGCGCCGTCGTCGGGCCGCCCCTGCTCCGCGGCTGGGTCGACGTCAATCTCCAGGACATGGTCCAGACCGCAACCGGACTTCCCACCACCGTCGACAAGGACGTCACGGGCGCGGCCGTCGCGGAGATCTGGGCCGGCGGCCCCGGCGGGTCGGGAAGCTTCGTGTTCTTCTACCTCGGCACGGGCCTCGGCTGCGGGCTCGTCCTCAACGGCGAGGTGTATCGCGGAAGCTCGGGCAACGCGGGGGAGATCGGCCACATCATCGTGGACCCGGACGGCCCCCTGTGCAGCGACGGGTGCGGCATGCGCGGGACCATCGGCACCGTCCTCGAGCCCCAAGTGCTCGTGAGCCAGGCCGTCGTCGCGGGCATCCTGCCGGTGCTGCCCCCGAACCCGACGGCGCGCGAGTTCCAGGCGGCGTTCGCCCGCCTCTCGGAGCTCGTCCGCGAGGGCGACGAGACCGCGATCGGGATCATGAGCACGGCGGCGCGAAGCCTCGCGTGGGGAGCCTCGGTGGTCGGCAACCTCGTCGACGTCGAGCGTCTCGTCTTCGGCGGGCCCTTCTGGGCGCCTGTCGCAGACTTCGTCCTCGATGTGCTGCCGAATATGGTCAATGACCTCCTCGCGACCCGAGGCATCCATCACGTGGACCTCGCGGGAACGCGCCTCGGCGAAGACGTCGGCGCCGTCGGCGCGGCGTGCCTGGTCCTCGAACGCGCCCTCGCGCCCCGCGCAGAGCGGCTGCTCCTCGAGGGCTGACTACCGGTGCGGCCGCAAGCCGCACGGCACGTTCGGGCGCGTCGCATGTCACGCAGCGTCATGCTGGGCCGTTCGTGTAGCAATTGGCCATATTCGCCGCCCGGGCGCCGCACGGCTTGAAGCCCGCGCATGCTCTCTCTAGTCTCGTAACCAGTTGCCTCCGCAACGTGTCAGCGATCCCCGCCCTCGGGGATGTGGGTGCCCCCGTGTGGGTCTGACATTTGCCGCAGGGGACTGGTCCAGATGGGGCACCCGCCGCGGCGGTGCCTCGGATCGGTGCGCCCTGTGTTCCTGAATACCCTTCACCCGGCGTCGTACTCCGCCGTCGGCACGGATCCAAGGAAAGCAAGTGTCCCCACCCACCCTTATCGACGCACCCTCGACCGTGACGGAAGCGCCGGTCGCCCTCTCGTATGAGCTCTTCCCCCCGCGCAGCGACGCCGCCTCGGTGACGCTCTGGAAGACGATCCGCGAGCTTGAGGGCACCGCGCCCGACTACGTCTCTGTGACCTACGGTGCGAGCGGCTCGAACCACGATACGGCGCTCGATCTCGTCGACCGGCTCCAGCTCGAGACCACTCTGCGTCCGCTCGCGCACCTCACGTGTGTCGGCGGCACGCCGGAGGAGCTCAGTACGACGGTCAACGAGCTGCTCGACCGCGGCGTGCGCGGCATCCTCGCGCTGCGCGGCGACAAGCCGCGGGACGGCCAGGTGCCCGCGGGCAGCCTCCGCTACGCGCAGGATCTCATCGAGCTCATCCGCCGCGTCGAACTCCGCCGCTCGGCGCAGTTCGCGGCCGGGAAGGTCGCGATCGGCGTCGCGGCGTATCCGACGAAGCACCCTGAGTCGCCGAGCGAGGCCCACGACATCGAGGTGCTCCTCGCCAAGCAGCGCTCGGGCGCGGACTTCGCGATCACCCAGGTGTTCTTCCACGCCGAACAGTACGCGTCACTCATCCACCGGGCCCGCCGGGCCGGGGTCACGATCCCGATCATCCCGGGGATCATGCCCCTCACGAGCCTGCGCCGCATCCTCAAGCTCTCCGAGCTGAGCGGCGTCGCGCCGGACGCGACGCTCGTCGACAGGATGCGCGCCGCGGGGGACGACGGCGCTCTCGCTCGCAAGATCGGGGTCGAGGCGAGCGTCGCCCTCGCGCAGGCCGCGCTCGACGCGGGCGCCCCCGGCCTGCACCTGTACACGTTCAACGAGCACGAGAGCGCCCTCGAAGTGCTCGCCCGGCTCGACCTCCCGCGGCCGTCCCGGCCGTCCCTGGCCCGCCGCCAGGCCAACTGACCACCCGACACCTGTCACCGACGAAGGACTCACGATGACCTCATCTACCCTCCCTCCCGCCCGCAAGGCGTTCCCGACCGCCACGATCCTCGGCTACCCCCGCATCGGCCGCCGTCGCGAGCTCAAGAAGGCCGTCGAGGCCTACTGGGCCGGCAAGAGCAGCGCAGCCGAGCTCGAGGCCGCTGCCGAAGGCATCCAGCTCGCGACCCTCCGCCGCTTGACGGAGCTTGGCCTGACCGAGCCGTCCGCCATCCCGGGCACGTTCTCCTACTACGACCAGGTGCTCGACACGGCGGTCGCGCTTGGTGCGGTTCCCGCCCGCTTCGGCGAGCTGCACGACGCCGAGGGCCGCCTCGGCCTCGACGCCTACTTCACGCTCGCCCGCGGCAACGCCGAGCAGCAGCCGCTCGAGATGACGAAGTGGTTCGACACGAACTACCACTACCTCGTGCCCGAGATCGGTCCGGAGACGTCCTTCTCCCTCTCGTCGGAGCGCGTCGTCGACGAGTTCCGCTTCGCGAAGGCCAACGGCGTCGTGACCCGCCCCTACCTCGTGGGCCCGGTCACGTTCCTCCTCCTGAGCAAGCCGTCCGACGGCGCTCCCGCGGACTTCGATCCGCTCACGCGCCTCGAGGACGTCCTCCCCGTCTACGCCGAGCTCCTCGCACGCCTCGGCGAGGCCGGTGCCGAGTGGGTCCAGCTCGATGAGCCGGCCCTCGTCGCGGACCTCGACACGCCTGCGCTCGAGGTGAGCGACGCCGTCGAGCGTGCCTACGCGGCTCTTGCCTCGGTGGCCGGCCGCCCGCAGATCCTGCTCTCCGCGCCGTACGGCGGGCTCGGCGCGCAGACGGCCGTCGTCGCCGCGACCGGCGTCGAGGCCGTCGCGCTCGACCTGTTCAAGGGCGCGGTTCCGTCCGCCGAGGAGCTGGGTGCCTTCGCGGGCAAGACCCTCGTCGCGGGCGTTGTGGACGGCCACAACATCTGGCGCAACGACCTCGCGGCCTCGGCGGCGAAGCTCGACGCGCTCCGCGCGGCCGGTGCCACGGTCGCCGTCGGCACGTCGACGTCGGCCTTCCACGTCCCGCACGACGTCGAGGAGGAGACCCAGCTCGACGCGCAGCTGCGGAGCTGGCTCGCGTTCGCCGACCAGAAGGTCGCCGAGGTCGCGACCCTCGCCTCCTACCTCGCCGACCCGGCGTCGGCCCAGGCCGCGATCGATGAGGCAAGCCGCGTCATCGCCTCGCGCGCCGAGGCCCCGGGCGTGCGCCGCACCGAGGTGCGCGAGCGTACCGCGGCGCTGACTGATGCGGACTTCTCGCGGTCCGACTACGCGGTCCGCGCCGCGGCGCAGGACGCCGAGCTCAACCTCCCCGCGCTTCCGACGACGACGATCGGCTCGTTCCCGCAGACCGCCGAGGTCCGCGGCGCCCGCGCACGCCTGAACAAGGGCGCGATCGACGCCGCCGAGTACGAGCGCCTCATGAAGGACGAGATCAAGCGCGTCGTGGACCTCCAGGAGGAGCTTGGTTTCGACGTGCTCGTCCACGGCGAGCCCGAGCGTAACGACATGGTCCAGTACTTCGCCGAGAACCTCGACGGCTTCGACGTCACGGTCCACGGCTGGGTGCAGTCCTACGGCTCGCGCTGCACGCGCCCGTCGATCCTCTGGGGAGACGTCTCCCGCCCGGCGCCGATCACGGTTCCGTGGGCCGAGTACGCGCAGTCGCTCACCGAGAAGCCCATGAAGGGTATGCTCACGGGCCCGGTCACGATCCTCGCGTGGTCCTTCGTGCGCGACGACCAGCCGCTCGCCGAGACTGCCAACCAGGTGGCGCTCGCGCTCCGCGACGAGATCTCGGACCTTGAGTCCGCCGGGATCAAGGTCATCCAGGTCGACGAGCCGGCCCTGCGCGAGCTCCTCCCGCTGCGCCGCGCCGACCAGCCCGCGTACCTCGACTGGTCCGTGAAGTCGTTCCGGCTTGCGACCTCGGGCGTGGTGGACGCGACCCAGATCCACACGCACCTGTGCTACTCGGAGTTCGGCGTCATCATCGACGCGATCGACGGCCTCGACGCCGACGTGACCTCGATTGAGGCGGCCCGCTCGCGCATGGAGGTCGTCCACGACCTCGAGAGCCATGGCTTCGGCCGCGGCGTCGGTCCGGGCGTGTACGACATCCACTCGCCGCGCGTCCCCTCGCAGGGCGAGATCGAGGAGCTGCTCAAGACGGCCGTCGCGCACGTCCCGTCGCGCCAGCTCTGGGTCAACCCGGACTGCGGCCTCAAGACCCGCGGCTACGTCGAGACGGAGGAGTCGCTCCGCAACCTCGTCGAGGCCACCAAGGCGGCTCGCGAGGTCATCTCGGCGAACGCCTGACTGGCCACTGGTTGGTAAAGAGCTGGCCACTCGTCGTGCACGTCACGACGAGTGGCCAGCTCTTGCGATTGATTGGCCACGTAGGCGCGGGGCGGCCAGCTGATTAGTCCCAGTTGACCTCGTCGTCGACCACGCCGTCCTCGTCGGCCGCGGCCACGAGCACCTCGTCCGTGAACCCCTCGCCCAGCGTGAAGTCGAGGACGAAGTAGCGTTCGGGCTGGCCGGGGAAGATCCCGACGCGGGAGAGGCGCAGCGCGCGGACGAAGTGGTCGTCGTCGACCTCGTCCGACCGCTCGACGCCGAAGAGCTCTCGGATCTTCCCGTCGCTCAGGTTCTGGCAGTGGAAGTGCCGGTACTCGACCACGGAGGAGTCCTCGTCTTCGAGGTCCTGCGCAATGCGCTCCCGCGCTGCCTCGATAAGCTCGGGCAGGAAGCGGAGGCGGTAGTCGACCTTGTGGACTTCGGCCTCGTCGAGCCGCTCGTGCTCGCCGATGCTCAGGTCGAGGTCGATCGGGCCGCCATCGTGCTCATACCGGCCCGAAATGATCCGTTGCCCTGCCGGCGTGAGGGCGATTTCCCCGAAATGCCGGCTGACTGCCGTCTCCATGACTAAAAGATAGTCCTCGCCCATGCGGCAGGCCAGCGTGTCGGGGCAATGCGGGATACCGGATCGGGTGTTACGCGAGACGCTTCAGGAGGGCCACGGCGTCGTGCGGTGCGCGGCCGTCGGCGTCGTTGTCGAAGTAGACGTACGCGTCGATCCCGAGCTCGAGCCAGCCGCGGATCCGCTCGGCCCAGCGCGCGAGGGACGCCTGCGAATAGCCGCCACGGTACAGCTCGGTCTCGCCGTGGAGCCGCACGTAGCGTATAGGGCCGGTCTCGTCGCGGAGGGTCGGCCAGCGGCCCGCGCTGTCGGCGATGACCGTGCACACGTCCCGCTCGGCGAGGAATGCCCGCGCGTCGTCCGTATCGAAGCTCTCGTGGCGCGCCTCGAGGGCGTGCTGGAGCGGCCCCTCGAACGGCGCCTCGGCGAAGGCGCGGTCCGCGGGAAGCTTCTCGTTGTGGCGCGCGGCGAGCTCTGCGGCCGCCGTCGTCGTCCGGGGGAGGAGCCGCGCGAAGGCGTCGAGCCGCTCCGGATCGAACGCGAGGCGCTCGGGGAGCTGCCACAGGATGGGGCCGAGGCGGTCCGCGAGGGCGAGGACGCCGGAGGCGAAGAAGTTCGCGAGGGGCGCCTCGACGTCGCGCAGCTGCTTCAGGTGGGTGATGAACCGGCCGCCCTTGACCGCGAGGCGGAAGCCGTCCGGGGTCGCGGCGCGCCAGCGCTCGTACGACGACGGCCGCTGGAGGGAGTAGAAGGAGCCATTGATCTCGATCGAGGTCATGTGCTCGGCCGCGTAGGCGAGCTCGTCCTCCTGGCGCAGGCCCTGCGGGTAGAAGTCGCCGCGCCAGCTCGCGTAGCGCCAGCCGGAGACTCCCACGAAGGCCTTGGCCATGGGGGTCTATCGGCGCGCCGCGCCGGGGTTGCGGGCCTGGATCGACTTGAGCGTCTCGGCGACGAGGTCGAGGAACAGCCCCGTCTGGGTGTCGCCCGAGCCGCCTGGGCGCAGGGCGAAGATGTTGCGGGCCAGCCGGATCTCAGGGACGTCGACGACGACGACGCCGTCCGGCCGCGTCTGCAGCGCGAGCTCCGGGACGAGCGTCGCGCCGAGGCCCGAGGAGGCGAGGCCGAGGCTTGCGTTGAAATCGTCGCTGTAGCCGACGACGCGCGGCTCGAGCCCGCAGCTTGCGAAGAGCCGGTCGATGACGGTCGCGTCGCTCGTCCCCGGATGGTGGACGATCCACGGCATGCCGCCGAGCTGGCGCGCGGTCACCTGGGCGCCTTCGGCGATGCCCCACGAGGCTGGCAGCACGACGCAGAAGGGATCGTCGCCGATCCACTGCCGCTCCATTGTGTGCGGCCACGCGAGCCCGCTCTGGCCCACCTGGTAGACGAGGACGACGTCGAGCTCGCCTCCCGTGCGTAGCCCCCGGATCGTCTCGCCCGGCTCGGCGATGGAGACGTGAAGGTCGAGCCCGAGGTGCCGCCAGCGTTCGTTCCGCAGGACGGAGGGGAGGACATAGGTCGCAAGGCTCGGGAAGATCCCGAGGCGCAGGCCCTTGCCGGCTGCCTCGGCGGCCCGCGCGGTGGCCGCCTTGAGCGCGTCGATGTCGGTGAGCACCTTCGTCGCGTGGCGCGTCATGACGACGGCGGCCTCGGTGGGCGTCACGCTCTTGGGGGAGCGGATGAAGAGCTGGGCGCCGGTCTCCCGCTCGAGTGCGGCCATCTGCTGGGAGACGGCCGACGCCGTGTAGCCGAGCCGCTGGGCGGCGGCCGCGAAGGAGCCCTGGCGCACGACCTCGAGGAGGGTCTGGAGATGGACGGGGTTCACCATCGTGGACCTCCTCGGGACGGGTTTGGCGGATGGGCGGACGAGCAGGGGCCCGGCACAGCGGCCGGACCTCGTGATCAGCCTACGACACGCAGTGAGGTGCGCCACGCCGTCCGCGACACGCCGACGGCGAACGACACGAAAGTTTTTTCCTGTGTGCAGACGGCGCTCCACAGCCTGTGGACGATGCCCCGAGATGGGCGGAAAACCGCGGGTTTGGGTGTGGGTTTACTGTGCAGTAAGTGTGGACTCTCGGCGTGATGAATGACATACTTGTAAGACATCATCTTGGGGTACACAACGGCACCGACCACTACATGTAGTGTGGTGACACGCCAAGGCAGTCCGAACCACGGGAAGGCTGCCGGCCAGTCGGGCGACCTCACCGGGCCGCAGCCAGCGCAAGTCTTCCAGGAGGGAAGGAACCATGAACGTCACGGTCTACACGAAGCCTGCGTGCGTGCAGTGCAACGCCACCTACCGTGCCCTCGACAAGAAGGGCATCGCCTACCAGAGCGTCGACGTTACCCAGGACCCAGAGGCCCTCGAGCGGCTCAAGGCCATGGGCTACATGCAGGCGCCCGTCGTTGTCACCGACGGCGGCCACTGGTCGGGCTTCCGCCCCGACAAGATCGAGGAGCTCGCGCAGTCGGGAACCTCGTCCGCATCGGTGGCCTGACGCCGTCGTCCGTTCTCTCTCGCAAGGGGGTGCTGAGGTGACTGCGTCATTGGTCATGGCCACGCCGGGCGCGCACGCGCCCGAGGCCGAGCCCCGCCCCGTGTCGAGCCGGCTCATCTACTTCTCGTCTGCTTCCGGCAATACGCACCGCTTCGTGGCCAAGCTCGGCCTTGACGCGGAGCGCATCCCGCTCCATCCGCACGATCGGCCCATCCGGGCCACGGAGCCGTTCGTGCTCGTCGTCCCGACCTATGGCGGGACCGGGGGAGCGGGGTCGGTGCCGAAGCAGGTCATCAGATTCCTCAACGACCCGCAGAACCGTTCCCTCATCCGAGGGGTCATCGGCGCGGGGAACACGAACTTCGGGGACAATTACTGCGCCGCGGGCGACGTGATCGCTGTCAAGTGCAAGGTCCCTCACCTCTACCGTTTCGAGCTCATGGGCACGCCCGACGACGTCGCCCGGGTCACCGAAGGATTGGACGCATTTTGGACACGACTGTCGCAGAACCCGCAGTAGCGGCTGCTGTGGACCCCAAGGAACTGCCCGCGAAGTACAAGGGCTTGGGCTACCACGAGCTCAACGCGATGCTGAACCTGTACGGCGAGGACGGCAAGATCCAGTTCGACGCCGATCGGTACGCGGCGCGCCAGTATTTCCTCGAGCACGTCAACACCAACACGGTGTTCTTCCACGACCTGGACGAGAAGCTCGAGTACCTCCTCAAGAAGGACTACTACGAGCGCGAGACGCTCGACCAGTACACGATGAACTTCATCCGCGAGCTGTTCAGCCGCGCGTACAAGAAGAAGTTCCGGTTCGAGACGTTCCTCGGCGCGTTCAAGTTCTACACGTCGTACACGCTCAAGACGTTCGACGGCAAGCGCTACCTCGAGCGCTACGAGGACCGCGTGTGCATGGTCGCGCTCCACCTCGCGCGCGGCGATGAGCAGCTCGCGACGCAGCTTGTCGACGAGATCATCGCGGGCCGGTTCCAGCCCGCGACGCCGACGTTCCTCAACGCGGGCAAGAAGCAGCGCGGCGAGCTCGTCTCGTGCTTCCTCCTGCGCATCGAGGACAACATGGAGTCGATCGCGCGCGGCATCAACTCGGCGCTCCAGCTTTCGAAGCGCGGCGGCGGCGTGGCACTCTCGCTCACCAACATCCGCGAGCACGGTGCCCCGATCAAGCAGATCGAGAACCAGTCATCGGGTGTCATCCCGGTCATGAAGCTCCTCGAGGACTCGTTCTCCTACGCGAACCAGCTTGGTGCGCGCCAGGGTGCCGGTGCCGTATATCTGCACGCGCACCACCCGGACATCTACCGCTTCCTCGACACGAAGCGCGAGAACGCGGACGAGAAGATCCGCATCAAGACGCTCTCGCTCGGCGTCGTGATCCCGGACATCACGTTCGAGCTCGCAAAGCGGAACGAGGACATGTACCTGTTCTCGCCGTACGACGTCGAGCGCGTGTACGGCATCCCGTTCTCCGACGTCTCGGTCACCGAGAAGTACTACGAGATGGTGGACGACGCGCGGATCAAGAAGACGAAGATCAATGCGCGCGAGTTCTTCCAGACCCTCGCGGAGATCCAGTTCGAGTCGGGCTACCCGTACATCATGTTCGAGGACACGGTGAACCGGGCCAACCCGATCGCCGGCAAGGTGACCATGAGCAACCTGTGCTCGGAGATCCTCCAGGTTTCCTCGCCGTCGCTCTACAACGAGGACCTCACCTACGCCCAGGTGGGCAAGGACATCTCGTGCAACCTCGGGTCGATGAACATCGCCAAGACGATGGACTCGGGTGACTTCGGGCTCTCGATCGAGACGGCGATCCGCGCGCTCTCCGCCGTGTCCGATATGAGCGACATCCAGTCGGTGCCGTCCGTCGCGGAGGGCAACTCGAAGTCGCACGCGATCGGCCTCGGGCAGATGAACCTCCACGGATACCTCGCCCGCGAGCGGGTGCACTACGGCTCCGAAGAGGGCCTCGACTTCACGAACATCTACTTCTACACGGTCCTGTTCCATGCGCTCCGCGCGTCGAACCTGCTCGCGCAGGAGCACGGGGCTCCTTTCGGGGGCTTCGAGAACTCGAAGTACGCGTCGGGGGAGTTCTTCGACAAGTACACCGAGCAGGAGTGGGCGCCGAAGACGGACCGCGTGCGGGAGATCTTCGCGGAGGCGAACGTCCACGTTCCGACGCAGGACGACTGGCGCGCACTCAAGGCCTCGGTCATGGAGCACGGCATCTACAACCAGAACCTCCAGGCGGTCCCGCCGACCGGCTCGATCAGCTACATCAACAACTCGACGTCGTCGATCCACCCGGTGGCGTCGAAGATCGAGATCCGCAAGGAAGGCAAGATCGGCCGCGTCTACTACCCGGCCCCGTACCTCACGAACGACAACCTGGAGTACTACCAGGACGCGTACGAGATCGGCTACGAGAAGATCATCGACACCTACGCGGCAGCAAGCCAGCACGTGGACCAGGGCCTCTCGCTCACGCTCTTCTTCAAGGACACGGCGACGACGCGCGACATCAACAAGGCTCAGATCTACGCGTGGCGCAAGGGCATCAAGACGCTCTACTACATCCGAATTCGCCAGCTCGCCCTCGAGGGGACCGAGGTGGAGGGTTGCGTCAGCTGCATGCTGTAGTGGTTGTTGACTCTTACTTCGTTCGAAAGGACCTCCGATGACCCCCGAGAAGCTCAAGCTCCTCGACCACGTCCAGGCGATCAACTGGAACCGCATCCAGGACGAGAAGGACGTCGAGGTGTGGAACCGCCTCGTGAACAACTTCTGGCTTCCCGAGAAGGTGCCGCTCTCCAACGACGTGCCGTCGTGGAACACGCTCACCGCTCAGGAGCAGCAGCTCACGATGCGCGTGTTCACGGGCCTCACGCTCCTCGACACGATCCAGGGCACCGTCGGCGCCGTGAGCCTCATCCCGGACGCGATCACGCCGCACGAGGAAGCGGTCTACACGAACATCGCGTTCATGGAGTCGGTCCACGCCAAGAGCTACTCGTCGATCTTCTCGACGCTGTGCTCGACCAAGGAGATCGACGACGCTTTCCGGTGGAGCCTCGAGAATGAGAACCTCCAGCGCAAGGCGCACATCGTCATGGACTACTACCGTGGCGACGAGCCGCTCAAGCGCAAGGTCGCCTCGACCCTGCTCGAGAGCTTCCTCTTCTACTCGGGCTTCTACCTGCCTATGTACTGGTCGTCCCGCGCGAAGCTCACGAACACCGCGGACCTCATCCGGCTCATCATCCGTGACGAGGCCGTGCACGGCTACTACATCGGCTACAAGTTCCAGAAGGGCCTCGAGCGGGTCTCCGAGGAGAAGCGCCAGGAGATCAAGGACTACACGTTCGAGCTCCTCTTCGAGCTCTACGAGAACGAGGTCCAGTACACGCACGATCTTTACGACCCCGTGGGGCTCTCCGAGGACGTCAAGAAGTTCCTGCACTACAACGCCAACAAGGCGCTCATGAACCTCGGGTACGAGGCCATGTTCCCGTCCTCCGTGACGGACGTGAACCCGGCCATCCTCTCGGCCCTTTCACCGAACGCGGACGAGAACCACGACTTCTTCTCGGGGTCCGGTTCGAGCTACGTGATCGGCAAGGCCGTGAACACGGAAGACGAGGACTGGGACTTCTGAGAGTGATCTCAGCCCGGCGCCCGTAAAGCGCTGATGGGAGGCCCGGACCTGCAGGTTTCTGCAGGTCCGGGCCTCTTTTCGTGCCGACCAGCACAGGGTAGGGGAGGCCGGAAATGAGCTCAGGTGTTCAGGCGTTGCTGCAAGCGTGCACGAACCCTCATCCGGTTGTTAAGGGATGCTCGAAGGATAATGCCTCGCTGGCGGGTCCTGCCGGAAACTCGAGTGCTGGTCGAGCCTCTGTCGGCGATCCGCGACGAATCCAAGGCACTGTTCGGCGCGTACGCATCCGGAGACGGCCCGCCCGGATTGAAGGTGAACCGTCTGATGTCGTTTACGACGTCCGCACAGGACTGGTTCGCCAAAGTCCGACATTTCGCCACAACTCCGATTACCGAGAGCGGGTTCCTCCGACTTGCGCTCAATCCAGCCGTGATGGGAGGACCGACCTCATCGGGGGCGGCGTTGGCCTCCCTCCGGTCGCTCAGAGCCGACCCGCGAGCCACGTTTCTGGCGGACGACGCGACTCTCGCCGATCCGGTCATCTCCCTCGAAGCCATGGCCGGCCACCGTCAAGTCACAGACCTGCATCTGGTCAACCTCGCCGTCGCGCACTCGGCCCGGCTAGTGACATTCGACAAGCGCATCGCAGGAACGTTGACAGGCGCCTCCGCGGAGGCGGTCCTCGCTCTCTGACTGACCCCAATCAGGATCCAACATCGGAGTGGTGGTCTATGACCGCGTGCGCCCGCGGCGGGCGACGGCGTCGATCGTCACCGCGGCGACGAGGACCAGCGCCGTGACCACGTACTTCGCCGGCGCGCTGTAGCCTTGGAGGCCCATCCCGTTGTCGATGGCTGCGATCACAAGCCCTCCGAGAACCCCGTGCAGCACCTTGCCCCGCCCGCCGAACAGACTTGTTCCTCCGATGACCGCAGCCGCCACGGCGTACAGCACGAGAGTGCCGCCGTCGTACGAGGTGGAGACCGAGCGGAGCCGGGACGCATAGACGATTCCGCCGATACCCGCGGTGAAGGACGCGAGCATAAAGGCGAGAGTGCGGATGCGCGCGAGGTTGACTCCTCCCCGCCGTGCGGCTTCGGCGTTGCCGCCGATGGCGTAGATGTAGCGGCCGAACCGGGTGCGGCCCAGCAGAAGAGTCCACGCGGCCAGGACTCCGAGCACCACAAGGAGCACCCAAGGTACGCCGCTGATTTCAATCAGGATGCCGCGGTTGGTGTTGCAGAGCCAGACGATGGCCACCCCAGCGGCGAGGACAGCGGCGATCTTCAGGGCGCTCACGCTCGCCGGGGGCGCGACGAGCCCGCTCGTGCGCCGGCGAGCGTCTCGAAGCCAGGTCCAGGCGCTGAACGCTCCCGCGATGGCGAGCATCACGATCCAGCTGGCGACCGGGCTGAGGTTTCCGCTCGCGACGTTGTTGATGACGGTGTCGTTGATGGGCACCACGCCGCCACTGCCAAGGATGATCAGCATCACCCCGAGCCACCCGAGCTGGCCGCCGAGCGTCACCACGAAGGAGGGCAGCCGGAGACGGGTGATAATCGTGCCCTGCAGCGCCCCGATCGCGGCGCACGCGGCCAGCCCGACGGCGATAGCCGCCCACCACGGCCATCCGGTCGATTCTTGGACGAGCTCGGCCATGATGACGCCGCCGATGCCACCGACGTAGCCGATTGACAGGTCGATCTCACCGAGCAGGAGCACGAAGATCTGGCCCATTGCCAGCACCATGAACACGGAGCCTTGGATGAGCAGGTTCACGAGGTTGCCGGGCGTCAGGAAATTGGGGTTGAGCGATTGGAAGAGCACCGAAATGAGGACCAGGCCCGCGAGCACCGGCAGGACCCCGCTCTCGCCTCCTCGGACTCGTGCGAGTGCCGCGCGGAAGTAGTCGGGCAGCGACGTGGCCGTGATCACGGGATTGAGAGCCAGGACGGCGTCTCGCTTGGCGGCCGCCGTCGTCGGTTCGTCCGCGGCCACAACCGCGGCGGTCGCTTCCTCCGGGAGCCCAACCGCGGTCATCGGTTCATCCGGGGGAGCCTCCGTGGCGGCGACAGCGGGTTGCCCGGCCGGCGCTGATGGCCCGAGCTCGGGCCGCGCCCGGTCGGACAGGCCGGTGGTCATCAGATCGACCACGATCTGTCGGTCCAGTTCTGTGACGGGCCGAACCGCGACGAGCCGGCCGAGGTGGAGCACGGCGATCCGGTCCGCGACGTGGAAGACATCGTTCATGTTGTGCGAGACGACGAGGACGGCTACGCCGCGGTCGGCGAGCTGGCGAATGAGGCGAAGGACGACCTCCGTCTGGGCGACGCCGAGGGCCGCCGTCGGCTCGTCCATGATCACGAGCTTCGAGTTCCAGAGGACCGACTTCGCGATCGCCACCGACTGGCGTTGTCCGCCGGAGAGCGATGCGACGGGCTGGCGGATCGAGCGCACGGTCGTCACAGCGAGGCTCGACAGCGTCTCCCTCGCCGCGATCTCCATGCTCTCTTCGTCGAGGAGAAAATGGCGCAGCCGCTCCCGGCCCAGGAACAGATTCTGCACGATGTCGAGGTTGTCGCACAGGGCCAAGTCCTGGTACACGGTTTCGATGCCGAGTGCGGCTGCCTCGTGAGGGGAATTCAGCCGCACGGGCGTACTTTCCCAGAAGATCTGTCCGTCATCTGGGGCGAAGATGCCGGCGATGCATTTGATCAATACTGATTTGCCCGCGCCGTTGTCGCCAGCGAGCGCAGTCACCTTCCCGGTCGGCACCTCGAGGGTGATGTCGACGAGCGCCTGGACCGGCCCGAAGTTCTTGTCGATCCCGGAAAGGCGAAGCAGCGGACCGATGTCCGGTGGTGCCAAGGTGTCCGGCTGCGCTGGCGATTCGGGCGTCACGCTGGCTGATCCAACTCCTCAATCCGTGGCGCTATTGGATCCCGGCCGTCGTGCACGCGTCCTTGACCTGGGCGATGCACAGCGACGAGACCGTCACGGCGCCGTCCTTGACGACCGTGTCCGCCATATTCTTCGTGGTGACCCACAGGGGCGTCAGCAGGGACGACGCGACGTCGGCCTTCGCCGTATCGTCCGTCGTCTTGCCGTTCACCAGCGACGAAGGAACGTCCGCGCTCGCGCGCAGGTAGAGCGCCGCTGCGGCAGCAGCCTGGGCCTCAAGGTAGATCGGCTTGTACACGGTTCCACATTGGTAGCCCTTCAGGATGTTCTGCAGCCCGGAGAGGGACGCATCCTGCCCCGTGGTCGGGAACTTCTTGGCGGGGATGTTCTTGCTCTGCAGGTAGGAGATCACCGCGTTGGCGTTGTCGTCGTTGGGGGTGACGACGGCGTTGATGTTCGGGTGCGCCGTGTACTGCTGGGCAAAGGTCGTCTGCGCGACGGATGGCGTCCACGTGCCTGCCGGCTCGCCCACGTTCACGTACTCGCCGCTGTCGAAGTGCGGCTTGAGAACGCCGTTGTAGCCTTGCGCGAACAGCTTCGCGTTGTTGTCGGTCGGGTCGCCGTCCATGATCAGGATGTTCGGCTTGGCGACGTTCCAGTCGGCGAGGCAGCTGATTTCGCCCTGGCCGATCAGCTGACCGACCTTGACGTTGTCGAAGCTGACGTAGATGCGATCCTTCGCGCCGCCCTTCACGAGCCGGTCATAGTCGATCACCTTGACGCCGCGCGCTGTGGCGGCGGCTTCGATGGCCGCTCCCGAGCCCGAGTCGAGGGCGTCGACCAGCAGCACGGAGGCCCCGGCGGTGATGTCAGCCTCGGCTTGGGTCTGCATCGTGGCCGCGCTGCCCTGCGCGTTGTCGATCTTGAACTTGCTCGAGTCAAGGCCTGCTGCTTCGAAGGCCTTCGTCAGATAAGGCGCATCGAAGGTGACGTATCTTGCGGAGGTCGTGGTGTCGGGCAGAAGGACGCCGACGATGCCCTTGCCTTGGGAGGCGAGGGACGTGAGTTGTTTCATCGCTGAAAAGTCGGCGGTAAATGCTGACGCAGAGATCTGCGGCACAGCTCCGCCAGAGCTCGCAGCGCTCGTGGTGGGCGAGGCGCCCGGTCCGCTACAGGCCGCCAGCACTGACACGGAGAGGGCTGCAACAAAGGTGGTTCCGAGACCGCGTGCTGAAACCTTGAGGTGGTCCAACTTGATCTTTCCTTATGACTGATCCGCGATTGCGGGGACCAGGCGCGGCCGGACCGGAATCCAGGCGGTTGCAGCCGTGCGGGCCCATGAGGGAATCCGCGGCGATTCCCACTAAGGGTGCCGGCTCGTCAGCTTGTGGCTGACTGCCCGCTCAAGGACCGGTGAATCGACATCACGGGGCCCTTCGGTATACATGACTACGTTGTAGACCCGAGGTCTGTTCTCCACAAGGCTTCAATTCACCTCGACTCCACCCCTAGTTGCCCGGGCGCCGTACTCTGGGGACGGGTACCGGATCTCGGGGGCGACTCGCGAATCCTCCCGCCCGCAAAAGCTCTCGTGATCAATCGGAGGCAAAACGTGGTGCAGTCGGGAAAGCTCGTCGTAGTCGGCGCCGGTGCCGTCGGCAGTTCAATCGCGTACGCGGCGCTCATTCGCAGCTCGGCCCGGGACATCGTCCTTTACGACGTCGACGGGCCAAAAGTCGACGCCCAGGTGCTGGATCTCGCACACGGAACGCAATTCACGGGCGTGGGGAGCGTCAGCGGAGGCAACGACATCGCGGTAGCTGGCGGCGCCGACGTCGTCGTCATCACGGCGGGGGCAAAGCAGAAGCCAGGCCAGAGCCGCCTGGATCTCGCGGGGACGAATGCGGAAATTCTCCGCACCGTGCTGCCACCCCTTCTCGCCGTCTCGCCGGATGCGGTGTATTTGCTGGTCACCAACCCTTGCGACGTGATGACCGTCATCGCACAGCGCATATTGGGACTGCCGTCGGGCCGGGTGTTCGGCTCGGGGACCTTATTGGATACGTCGCGCCTGAGATGGCTGATTGCGCAGAAAGCAGGGATTTCGAGGAGTTCGGTGCACGCGTCTATCGTCGGCGAGCACGGCGACACGGAGTTTCCGCTGTGGACCGGGGCCTCGATTGGCGGGGTGCCCCTCAAGGACTGGGAGCTGCCGGACGGCGAGAAGCCGTTCAGCCCTCAAGTCCTCGACGAACTGACCCGCGAGGTGGCCAACGCCGCATATCGCGTTATTGCCGGAAAAGGAGCCACGAATTACGCGATCGGCCTCTCGGCCGCCCGGATCATCGAAGCCGTGCTTCGCGGAGAGGACGCGGTCCTGCCCGTTTCAAGCGTCCTTGACGGGCCGTACGGGATGAGCGGCGTTGCCCTGAGCCTGCCGAGCGTTGTGGGAACCGGGGGCGTCCGCAGTGTCCTCAACGTGCCGATGGACGACGGCGAGCGGGAGAGGCTCGCGCGCTCGGCCGCTGCGATTCAGGCTGCGCTTGACGCCCTGATGCTTCCGGAGCGGGGCAGCTGAGCCCACATCGGCAGGCCCAATGCCGAACCGGCCTTCGCATGCTTCTCTGGCAGCGGCCCATCGCAGGGGTCCATACTCTTAAAAGCCCACAAGGGCAGTCGGGGATGGTTCGGGGGTCTTCAAGGAGGCGTCTTTCGGGGCCATGGCCGAGGAGGCACGGCGGCTTGCGGGTGAGCTTCGATGGCTCGACGGGATCGGGGAGTCACCGGACGACGCCGATAACGCCGGGCACCGCACGATGGCATCGCTCGACGCGCACGAGGTCACCGGCCTCGCGAGGCAGCTCTTGGAACTGGACGGGATCGTGCTCGGCCCCGACAACGAAGTCCGTTCGACCGAGGACCGGTCCGCAGCCGACCCGCCGGGCTCCGCGGAGCAGGCCCAGGCCGACGAGCCGCCGGCCCGGGACGCCGGACCGGCGAGCGGACGGACTCGACCCCGTCGACGTCGTCCATAGCGCCGACGCGTCGGCGGCCCGCGACGCTATCCGGCCCAGACGTCGCCCGCTGCAAGCCGGGCGACCTCCGCGCGCGCTTCCTCCTCGCTGAGCCCCGCCTTCCTCAGGGAGTCCAGAAGGTGCTCCTCGGCATCGGAGACGAAGGGGTATCCGTTCGCCGTGGCCCGCCCGGGGTCGCCTGGGATCCAGGCCCGATGGGAATCGGGTTCGAATGGTACTCTCGCTCGTTCTTCGAGATGCTGCCGCATGTGCTTCCCCTCCTCTGCCCGACCGCGTGGCGTGGGAACAGGACAGCGACGCACTCCCCAAGCCAGTGCGGGGTCGGGATTCAGCCAGAGTAGGTCGCGGGCCAGCAGGGGCCAAGAGTCCATCCGGTCTGTGCACCCACGGGCCATCATCCGTCCGAAAGGGAGCCAAGACGGCGTCGTGAACTCTTGACAGAATCGGCGCGTTGGTCTTCGTTCACCGCCGACGCGGATGACGGCGTCCGCGAGGCGCTCGTCGACGACCGGTCCGTGCTGTCGACGCCGGTACCGATACCCCGTGCTCAGCGTCGGTCGAACGTCAGGCCGCCTGGAACCTGGAACGTCGGCATGATTTCGAGCATGCCGATATTGACGTGGCGCGGAGTCTCGATCGCGTAGTCGACGGCGTCGACAATGTCCTCGGTCGTGAGGGATTCGTACCCCTCGTAATACGTCTTCCACGCCTCTTCCATCGCCTCGGGGCTTCCGCCGAGGTTGCGGCCGAAGATCTCCGTCTCGACGCGGCCCGGGCAGATCTCCGTGACGCGGATGCGCTTCCCCACCGTGTCGTTGCGGAGCTGCCGGGAGATCTGGTGCACGGCCGCCTTCGTTGCGTGGTACGCGGTGTGGCCGTAGAAGTTGTAGAGGCCGGCGATCGAGCTGATATTGACGATGTGCCCGAGGTCCCTCTCCACCATGCCGGGCAGGACGAGGCGCGTGAGCTGGAGGAGCCCGCGGAGGTTGACGTCGACGATTTCGTCGAGGTCTTCCTCAGACGCATCGAGGATGTTCCCCGGCCTCGAGACTCCCGCGCAATTGACGAGGACGTCGATCTCAAGCCCGCCGACGGCAGCTCTGAGCGCGGCGGTGTCCGTCAGGTCGAGCGCGTGCGGGGTGGCGCCGACGCGGTCCGCGAGTTCCTTGAGGCGCTCTTCGTTGCGGGCGATCGCGTGGACCGCGAGGCCCCGCTTGGCGAGTCGCTCGGCGATGGCTGCTCCCATGCCCGTCGAGGCACCGGTGACGAGAGCGGTCTTGTAGTCAGAGAAGGACATGGGGCCTCCGAAGTCTGGGTGGGCGGGAGGGAAATACCTGGCGGGGGGAGGGAAATACCGGGCGGGCAAGAGCAGCGGACGACGGCGCCGGGCTGCTACGCGTCGCGGAGCGGCTCATGCGCGCGGTCCTTGACGGTGAGCACTGCGGCCAGCGTGCCGAGTGCGGTGATCGCCGCGTAGAAGGCTGGCATGAACACGTTCCCCGTGGTGCCGATGAGCCAGGTCATGAGCAGGGGGGCCGTTCCGCCGAAGAGGGCCGAGGAGATGTTGTAGCCGAGTCCGTAGGCCGAGTAGCGGACGCGCGTCGGGAACAGCTCGACGAGGAGGATGTGGATGACCGCCGTGTGGCCGGCGAACACGATCGCCATGATGCTCGCGCCGAGGATCGCGAGGCCGATGTTGCCGGTTGCGAGGAGCGCGTAGGAGGGAACACACACGATCGCCATCGCGATCGCCGCCCCCGCGATGACCTTCTTGCGGCCCACGCGGTCGGAGAGGGCACCCATGACGGGGATCGCGGCGCAGATGACGACGAGGCTCGCGGCCGTGATGAGGAGCGAGTCCGCGGTCGAATAGTGGAGCTGCTTGCCCGCGAGGAACGTCGGCATGTAAGAGAACAGCACGTAGTAGCCGGAGCCGTTCATGAGCGGGATGAACAGCGCAAGCAGCATCGCGCGCCGGTGCTCGGGTGAGGCGAAGGCTTCCTTGTACGGGTTCTTAGCGAGCCCGCCTTCCTCCTTGAGCCGCTGGAAGTTGGGGGTATCGCTGATCGCGCGGCGGATGTACCAGCCGATGAACCCCATGGGGATGGCGACGAGGAACGGGATGCGCCACGCGAAGGAGCCGAAGCCGCCCCCATTGATCGCGGCCGCGTTGAGCCAGGGGGCCATGGTGAAGCCGATGATCGTGCCCGTGAGGAGAGCGGCGAACGAGGCGATCTGCGCGTAGGACGTGATCTGGCCGCGCTTGTGCGCGGGGGCGTGTTCTGCGAGGAACGTCATCGCGCCGGCGGCCTCGCCGCCCACGGAGAAGCCCTGCACGAGGCGCATCGTCACGAGGAGGATCGGCGCGGCGACGCCGATCGCCGAATAGGGCGGGAGGATGCCGACGGCGGCGGTGGCGACGCTGATCAGCAGGATGACGAAGACGAGGAGCTTCTGCCGCCCCAGCCTGTCGCCCAGGAAGCCGCAGACGATCGCGCCGAGCGGGCGCACGAAGAAGGAGATCGCGTAGCCGGCGAAGACGAACATGAGTGCGGCGTTGGGGTCGCCCTTCGCGAAGAACACGAGGGAGAGCGTGGTCGCCATGAAGGCGAAGATGCCGTTGTCGTAGAGCTCGACGAAGATGCCGACGCATCCCGCGATGACGACCTTGAGTGTCTGGCGGCTCGTGAGCTGCCCATGCTGCGTTGCAGCAGCTTCGTTTCGTGTTGCCATGGATTTCCTTAGTGATGAGAGCGTAGCGCTCGTGGGGTCGACGCGGGATCAGCTGCAGGCCGCCGCCGGCAGATCCTGCCAGTGGGCGGCACTTCCGATGCCGAGGAGGTTGAAGACGGCCGTGACGGATTCCCGAAGCGTTTCGAGCTGGTGCATCGAACGCCGGTAGGCGGCGGTCGCCTCGGCCACCGTCGTCCTCGCGAAGCGGACCGTGTCGCCGGGGCGCGCTTGGGCCAGGACGTCGAGTCCGAGGCTCGTCGCGACGGCCAGCACTGGGTACCCGGCCGTCACGCCCCGGCCTCGGTGGAGGACGAGGAGTTCTTGCCGCGACGGAACTTCCACGGCCCCGACCGGGACTCCTCGGGAGAGGACTTCCCCCGAGGTTGTCCTCTCGGGAAGCGCGCCCCCGAGCCGCAGGCCGATGTGATTGCTCCTTGGGCTCACGGTGTACTCCGAGCTGAAAAGCAGCTCCGCGGAATCGCCGAACTCTGCCAAGTCCGGCCCGTCCGTGACGTCGACCCGCAGGAGGCGTCCGGGGTGGCGCTGTTCGACAGGGAGCCGGAAAAGCGGCATGTCGAAGTACGGCTGGCGGACCGACGGGACGCTGCGGCGCGTTCCGACGGCCGTCCCGTCCCGCAGCTGGAGGCCAAATCCGACCACAGTGTCCGGCGCGCAGCTTCCGAGAAGGCTGGGAGCATCGAGGGATCCATGCACCGCGAGATAGGCCCGGAGGCCCCCGTTGATGCCGCGCACGGACACGGTCTCGCCGGCGCGGACCGAGATGGGTTCCCATTGCGGGCAGACGCGCCCGCCGACCGTGAGGGCGAGGGCGGCCCCCGTGACCGCGATCAGGATGTCCGAGGTCGTCTTCATCCTGAAATCGAGCGCCGTGAGCTCGAGGAGGGGTGCGTTCTCCTCGTTTGCGACGAGGATGTTGGCGGCCCTGGCCGAGTACTGGTCGAGGGCTCCGTTGACCGGCAAGCCGTACCTTGGGCCACGGAATCGCCCGAGATCGGTCACAACCGTGTTCCCCGCCTGGTGGACGACGATCTGCCCGCTCATGGCGTTGTCTCCAGGGGACGAGCCCCCGTGAGGCGTGCTTCCATCCTCTGCCCCTCATACTGGGCGAATTCCTCTTCTGGGATCGGCCGGAAGCGGAGCACATCGCCCGGCCGGTACGGCACGAGAGGGTCGCTGCCCAGATCAAGGAGCGTGAGCGGAGTCTGCCCGATGACCTGCCATCCCCCGGGGGCCACCGCGGGAGCGATGACGGCTTGCCGCCCGGCCACCGCGACGGCGCCGGCGGGGACGCTGAGCCTCGGATCCTTGAGCCGCGGAACCGGAATCGGGAAGTCCGGGCCGTCCATCATCGGAGAGCCCGCCGGCGCCCCGAGGCACCGGATCACGTATTCCTTGGACGAGTGGATCCTCACGACATCGTCAACCGAAATGCCCTCGTATTCGGCGAGGAACTCGAGGTCGGGGCCGAAGGTGCCCCCGTACACGACCGGGACGTCGAACTCGCGGGGAGTAGCGCCGTCGTCCGTGGACAGCGCGAGCTGACGCAGGCCCAAGGCGACGAATGCGCGGATTTGGCGGGCGGACACGGTGAGGGCGTCGAATTCGATGAGGACCGAGTCGTAGGTGGGCACGGCGCCGTGCAGACCCTCCGCGCCGCAGCCATCGAGCCACTCGGCAAGCCGGTGCACTGTGGCCCAGTTCTGCTCGGCGTCGCCCGACGTCGCGACGACGCGCAGTGCGGCGTCCCCGGATTCATAGACCTCCACGGGGGAGGGGAGCAGGGCTGGCATGTCAGGCCACCGGGTACTTCTCGGCCAACACGTCGGCGAGCGGGGCGATGCGGACGCCCGCGGCAGTCAGCTCGCTGCGGATGAGGCGGGCGAGTTCGACGGCGCCCTCGTTGTCGCCGTGGAGCAGCACAGTATCGGCCTCGACGTCGAGATCGGTGCCCGAGACCGTGGTGATCTTTCCTTCGCACACCATGCGGACCGTGCGTTCGACGATTTCCTGCGGATCATGCAGCACCGCCCCCGGGACGCTGCGCGGCACGAGCGTGCCGTCCTCCTGGTAAGCGCGGTCGGCGATGCCGACGAGCGCGACGCGCAGCCCCCGGGCGCGCGCGGCCCGCGCGAGCTCGCCCTCCTGCGCGAGGACGATGAGGGAGTCGTCGACGCCTGCGGCTGCGTCCGCCACAGCCGCGGCGTAGTCCGGACGGGTCGCCACGAGATTGCCCAGGCGGCCGTGCGGGGCGAGGTGCGAGACGCGCGCACCGTGGAAGGCGGCAAACGCGGAGAGGGCGCCGAGCTGATAGACGACGTCGTTGCGCACCTCGTCCTCGGTGAGATCCATGGCGCGGCGCCCGAATCCGCGGAGATCAGGGAAGCTGGGGTGCGCCCCGATGCCGACCCCGCGGCGGACGCATTCGGCGACGGTCGAATGCATGATATCCGGATCGCCCGCGTGAAAGCCGCACGCGATATTCGCGCTCGAGACGATATCGAGCAGCTCTGCGTCATTTCCGATCCGGTACGCGCCGAATCCCTCGCCCAGGTCTGCCACGAGATCGATCGTCGGGTTCACGTGCTTCTCTTTCCGTGAATATCTGAATGCCTGCAAAAGAGCCGGAATGATCATGCTCATTTCTTCTCTCAGAATCGTCTCATCGCGTCTGCAGCCCGCACAAAGACCTATTGGGTATCACGGGATAGGCCTCGGTTATGACGCAGGACACACCGGCCGCCCGCAGCGACGACCTGTTGGGCCGGGCTGCGGGCGGGGCTGTTTGCGTGCTGCGCACGATCACAGGGCCCGGCGGAGCCCCATGACGCGTTCGACGATGACGACGACCGCGAGGGAGATGAGGATGAGGATGACCGAAAGCGCCGCCACGGCCGCGTCGGCGGAGTTCTCCACGTACCGGAGCACCTGGACCGGCAGGGTCGGGAGCCCGGACTGGGCGACGAACAGCGAGATCACCGCTTCGTCGAACGAGACGATGAACGCGATGACGCCGCCGGCGATGACGCCCGGCTGGATGATCGGCAGCGTGATCCTGCGGAAGACGGTCCACGGTCCTGCGCCCAGGATCCGGGCGGCGGCCTCGCAAGACGTGTCTGTCGTCGCGAGGCTCATCATCGTCGTCCTGACCACGAACGGGAACGTGATCGCGACGTGGCCGATGATGATCCCCTCATACGTGTTCGTGAGGCGCATCGGGCTCAGGATCAGCACGAGCCCGAGGGCGAGCACGATGCTCGGCACGAGAAGGGGCGAGAGGAAGAGCGAGAGGATGGCGCCCTTGCCCTTGAACTCGAACCGTTCCAGGGCGAGGGCCGCGGGAACCCCGATGGCCAGCGTGATGAGCGTCACCGAGACGGCGACAATGAGGCTAACCTGCATCCCATTGACGAAGATGCTCTCGTCCGGGAGGACTTCATACCATTTGAGCGTGAATCCCTGGGGTGGGAAAGAAAGGTATTGGTTCGACGAGAACGAGGTCACGACGACGACGAGGAGCGGCGCGAGGAGAAAGACGTAGAGGAGGAAGACGAGAATTCCGAAGAGCGGCTTCCCGATCTTGAATTTCGGCTTGAACGCGGGTGCCTCGTTCATGGCTACGCTCCGATCTTCTTCGTGAGGCGCTGATAGACGGCCACGACCGCGCCGAACAGCACGAGGAGGATGACCGAGAGAGCAGCAGCAAAGGGCCAGTTCAGCAGGCCCGTGGTCTGGTCGTAGATCTCGGTCGCGAGGACCTGGACGCTTCCGCCTCCCAGAAGGGTCGGCGTGATGAACGTGCTGATCGACAGGACGAACACCATGAGGAAGCCCGTCAGGACGCCCGGAAGGGTCAGCGGCAGTGTGATCTTGGCAAAGATCTGGAACTTGCTCGCGCCGAGTGAGCCGGCCGCCTCTTCGAGCTGCGGGTTGAGCCGGCCGAAGCCCGAGATCATGGCCAGGATCGCGTAGGGCATGAAGATCTCGACGAGGCCGATCTGCACGCCCAGCATGTTGTTGGTCAGCTTGAGCGGCGAATTGATGAGCCCCAAGGCCTCGAGCGAGGAATTCACGAGGCCGTTCGAGCCCAGGATGACCATCCAGCCGTACGTTCGGACGACGGCGGAGGTCAGCAGGGGCGCGATGGCGATGGCGAGCAGGGCGCTCTTGTACTTGCTTGTGCTCCGTGCGAGGAACAGCGTGATCGGGTACGAAAGGGCGACGCACACGGCGCCGACGATGACGCCCATCTGGAACGTGTCGAGCGTGACCTTCCAGTAGTAGGGGTCCGTGAGGGGTTGGATGTAGGAGTCGAGCGTGAAGCCCTCGGTGATCACGCCGTCGGCCTCGCCGTGGTTGAACGACATGCGGATCATGTACGCCAAGGGCAGCACGAAGCTCACGAAAAGCCCGAGAACCGCAGGGATCAGGAGCGTGACGTACGTTCGGCGGTCCCGCCTCGCCTTCGCCTTCTCGAGGCTGCCGGGCATAGTACCGGGCTGAAGCCGAGCAGGTTCGTGGGTCTGGGTGACGGTCATGCCGCAGCGCTTTCTGGGATGCCGGGCAGGAGGTAGGCGTCGGCCGGATTCCACGAGAGGTAGGCCGCGTCTCCGCGCTGGGGAACCGCGGCGCTCGAGGTCATGAACTGCGCCTGAAGCGTCCGCTCGCCGACTCTCACAGTGAAGCCGACTGTGTCTCCCGTGTAGCTCACGCCCTTGATCGTTCCCGCGATGCCCGCTTCTCCCACTCGCGGCTCGAGCGAGACGCGCAGGCGGTGCGGCCGGACGACGAGCTCTCGGGTCGAGCCCACGAAGCCCGCATGGCCGGTTGCGCCGTAGCGGCCGAGGCCTTCGACGTCGACCGTGTAGTTCCGCTCGGACGTTCGGCCGCCGTCCTCCGCCGGCCCGTTGGCCGGTCCGTTGTCTGCGACGACATGCGCGGTGAGGAAGTTCGCCTGGCCGATGAAGTCGGCCACGAAGTGGGTGTTGGGCCGCTCGTAGATGACGCTGGGGGAGTCGTACTGCTCGATGAGGCCGCCGTTCATGACGGCGATGCGGTCGGCCATGTCGAGCGCCTCGTCCTGGTCGTGGGTCACGAAGAGGGTTGTCGCCTTGGTGCGCTGCTGGATCGACCGGATCTCGCTGCGCATGGTCTCGCGGAGTTTCGCGTCGAGGTTCGAAAGCGGCTCGTCGAGGAGCAGGAGCGTCGGCTCGACCACGAGGGCGCGGGCGAGGGCGATGCGCTGCTGCTGGCCTCCCGAGAGTTCGCGGACCTTTCGCTTCGCGAGGTGGCCGAGCTTCACCATGTCGAGTGCAGCGGCCACGCGCTTCGACTGGTCCGCAGACGGGACTTTCCGCATCTGCAGGCCGAACGCGACGTTCTGTGCGACGTCCATATGGGGAAAGAGGGCGTAGGACTGGAAGACCATGCCCATTCCCCGCTTGTTGACGGGTGTCTGGGTGATGTCTTTTCCGTCGACGATGATCGAGCCGGCCGTGGGGTCCATGAGGCCGGCCACCATCCGGAGCGTCGTGGTCTTGCCGCAGCCGGATGGGCCCAGGAGGGCCACGAGATGGCCTTCCTCAACCTCCATGCTGAGCTTGTCCACCGCCGGGTCGAGGCCCGGCGCGTACCGTTTGGTCAGGTCGACGATCGCCAGCTTGGACTGGTTCATTCTGTGACTCTCCTGTGCGGGGTGCGAGTGGGCAGTCACTACTGCTTGGTGATGATCTGGCGCTTCCACGTCTCGGTCCACTTGTCGCGGACGGAGGCGAGGAAATCGACGTCGAGCGGGAGGATCTTGAGGGAGCCGTCCGTCGGGACGACGCGGGCCTGGACATCAGCCGGAAGCTTCGCGTTGCTCACGGACGGCGCGTAGTACAGGGCCTTCGCGAAGGCCTCTTGGGCTTCAGCGGAGAGTGCGTAGTTCATAAACGTCTTGGCGGCCGCCGAGTGCGGAGCGCCCTTGACCAGGTTGATCGTGTTGATCTGATATGCGGTGCCCTCCTTCGGGAAGGCGACGCCGATCTTCTTGCCCGTCTGGTCGGCGTAGTACTGGCCGCGGGCGTTCTGGCCGAGGCCGATCACGGTCTGCCCCGTGATGACGTTCTGGTATTCGTCGGGATTGGGAGCAAACGTCTGGATGCACGGGGCCAGCTGCTTGAGCTTGTCGACGCCCTTGTCGATGCCCCTCGTGTAATCCTCGCCCTCCATGCTCGAGGTGATGGCCGTGAGGGAGATTCCCAGAAGTGACGGCGGGGCGACGACGTTGACCTTGCCGCAGTTGGACTTGTCCCACAGCGCGTTCCAGCTCGTCGGGGCCGTGGGGAAGGTCTTGGTGTCGTAGACAAGTCCGATGGCGTCGAGCATGGCGACCGGGCCGTAGCCGTCCTTGTTCCTGAACTTGTCCGGGACATTCGCGAGGTTCGAGACGGCTGACGCGTCGACCTTGTCGAAGAGGCCCTGCTTGTTGCCGCTCTCGGATACCGATTGGTCCATGATCGCGATGTCAGTGTTCGGGTCGCTCTTCTGCCCCTGGAGAGCGCTCAGCATGTCGGCGGACGAGCGCTTGGACACGAAATTGATCTTGATGTTCGGGTACTTGGCCTGGAATGGCTTGATAACGGCCGCGGTGTACTGGTCCTGCCAGATTCCCGAGTAGGCAATCATATCGACTTCGCCTGACGTCGCTGAACCGGCATCTGAACCGGCGCTCGTGTTTCCGCATGCGGAAAGAGCAAAGGCGGAAGCCATCATGAGGGCTGTGGCCGCCATCCCATACTTCGTGTAAGACCTCACGGTGCCTCTTTCTTCGTGAACAATGTTCCGGGGACAGGTGGGAACGGATAGTATTAATTCGCATCCACCGATTGATGCGCGAATCGGCGGGTTGAAACTTCAAATTAGCGGCTGAGGCGCACGTCACACAAAGACCGGTTCTGTGTCCCGACATAGGGTTGAGTTATGACCGCCCATCCGGATGGCAGGTGCAGTTCCGCACCCGAGGCAGTGAAAGGCAGGGGCTGTGGACACGCGAAAGCTCGAGTACTTCGTGAAGATCGTTGACTCTGGGAGCATCACCAAGGCAGCGGCAGCGCTCCACGTTGCCCAGCCGGCTCTCAGCCAGCAGGTCTCGGCGCTCGAGAAGGAGCTCAAGCAGCGGCTTCTCATCCGCAGCAAGCAGGGCGTTGAGCCGACCGCCGCGGGCAATTCGCTGTACCGCCACGCGCAGACGATTCTCCGGCTTGTCGAGGAGGCTCGGCAGGATGTGGCGACGTCCGGAGCGGCGCCGTCAGGGCGCGTCTCGATTGCGATCGCGCCGTACAGCATGGCGTCGAGCCTCGCGCCGAAGATCGTCCGAGAGGTCAAGCGCCGCTACCCCGACATCCTGCTCCACCTCACCGAGATCTTCGGGGGTGTGCTGAGCGAGGCGATCAAGAACGGCAAGCTCGACATGGCGCTCATCTACGAGCCGGGCGAGATCCGCGGGGTGCGGTTCACGACGATGATCGTCGAAGACCTCTATCTGGTCGCGAATCCGGCCATGGAGCTCGAGACCGACGGCTCTGGCGCGGTGACGCTCAAGACCGCGTCCGAGTTCGACCTGTTCCTCCCAGAAAGCAACCATACGATCCGGCAAGTCGTCGATCGGGCGCTGCACGATCAGGGTCTGCTGCTGCGCCTGGCCGGGGAAGTCGAGTCGGTCCCGTCCTTGAGCCGCCTGCTCCGGGCCAATCTCGGCGCCACCATCCTCCCGCGGTCTGCCGCGGACGCGCTCTTCCCGGATCAGCACTTTCAGGTCCATCGGATCGTCGAGCCGGCGTTGCAGTGCAAGATCGCCCTCTGCACGGCCGATCACGAACCGATGTCCGAGGCCGCGTCCGCCGTCCTCATCCTGGTGCGCGAGATGGTGAAGAATCAGCTCCTCGACCGTTATGGAACGGGCCCCGCGTAGGGGGCCGGTCCCGGGCGCCATCCATACGGCTTCCTTATCGTGCCACCCGACATTGATCTTATTCAGGCTGCAGGGCCGTCACTATCATGGGAATATCAGATCAATTCATCGGACCGCGAATACGCTGTCGTCGTCGAGGAAGCCTGACATGAAAAAGATCAGCCATAGCAGCTGGAATCTGAGGAAGTCCTACGGGCACGTGATTGTCCGCACTGGATCGCATTGCCCTGTGAATGGATTGTGGCAGCCCGCTGAATCCACGGATGAGCCTCTTTTCGTCTTCGAAGGCAGTATCATGCCGACGCATGCGGGCGGCAGCGCGGAGTGGATGCTCGTCGCCACTGGCCGTCGGCTGGCCGATAGCGTGCCGTGGTGAAAACCTGTTTGCAGTAGTGATTGAAAGCCGCGGGCCGAAGGCTCGCGGCTTTTTTGGTGCAGCAGCTCTTCAATCCGGAGAACGGAGAGAGAGGGAGGCCTGCCGAGGCAGGCCTCCCTCTGTGCGTCGGTCTTGCTCTTGTGTGTTGGTTCCTACTCTTCGACGAGAAGGCCCTTGGCCTTGAGGACTTCGGTGAGCTTGCACAGCTCGATCGTGGTCCCGCCTGCGTGATACAGCTTGATGAGCTCATTCTCGTGGTCCACACGGGCCTGGCAGAGGTCGATGACCTCCTCGGCCTCATCGAGCCTCACGATGACGACGCCGTCCGCGTCACCGCGGACGATGTCGCCGGGGTAGACGATTTCGTCGCCGATGACGAGCGGATGGTTGATCGGGCCGAGGGTTTCCTTGACTGTTCCCTTGATCGAGATGCTGCCCGAGAAGACCGGGAGGCCGAGCTCGATGAGGTCCTGGGTGTCGCGCACTCCGGAGTCGGTGACCATCGCAGCGATCCCCTTGGCCTTCATCGCGTTGCCCAGGACATCCCCGAACGTGCCAGCCTCCGTGAATTCGCCCGCGCCGACGAGGACGACGTCGCCTGCCTCGGCGTAGTGGATCCCCACCTGGAGCATGAGGTTGTCGCGGGGCGCACAGCGGACCGTGACCGCGGGACCGCAGAAGGACATTGAACGGTCGATCGGCTTGATGCGCGAGCTCAAGGCGCCCTTCCGGCCCTGCGCCTCGTGGATCGTCGCCGACGAGAACTTCGCGAGGCGTTCCACGACGTCCGCGGCGGGCCGCTCGAACTTGGTCTTGACGTGAATCATGGGTTTCATGGCGTGTTCCGTTTTCAGTTGAGGGCGCGAACGGCCTTGTCGATGGCCTCAAGGCCGGAATTGATGGTCTCGAGCGAGGTCGCAAAGGAAATGCGGAAGTACGGGCCCAATCCGTAGGCCGAACCTGGAATGACGGCGACCGATGCCGCGTCGAGCAGATAGGCGGTGAAATCGACGTCGTCGGCGATGCGCACGCCGCTCGGCGTCGTCTTCCCGATCGCGCCTGCGCATTTCACGTAGGCGTAGAAGGCGCCGTCGGGCGAGATGCACGAGAGCCCCTCGATGGAATTGAGGCCCGCGACGGCGACGTCGCGCCTGATGCGGTAGGCGTCGACGCACTCGCCGACGAAGCGCTGATCACCGCTCAAGGCCGCTGCCGCGGCAGCCTGGCTGACCGACGAGGGGCACGACGAGATCTGGGACTGGAGCTTGTTGATCGATGCCACAAGGTCGGCGGGGCCGACTGCGTAGCCGATTCGCCACCCGGTCATGGCGTAGGCCTTCGAGACCCCGTTGACGACGAGAACGCGGTCGCGCAAGGCGGGGGCTGCGGAGACGAGGCTCGTGATGCGGCCGGAGCCGAAGTAGATCTCGTCGTAGATTTCGTCCGTGAGCACGTAGACATGGGGGTTGTCCTGGAGCACCGCGGCGAGGGCTTCGAGTTCGGAGCGCGAGTAGACCACACCCGTCGGATTCGATGGCGCGTTGAGGATGAGCCACTTCGTCGACGGCGTGATCGCGGCCGCGAGCGCCCCGGGGGTGAGCTTGAACCCCACCTCATCGCCGCACGGGACGATGATCGGAGTGCCGTCGTTCGCGAGCACCATGTCCGGATAGGAGACCCAGTACGGGGCCGGGACGATGACTTCGTCGCCCTTGTCGAGAGAGGCCATGAGGGCCGTGAAGATGACCTGCTTCGCGCCGCCGGCGATGGTGAGCTCAAGTGGTCCGTAGCTGAGGCCGGTCCGGCTTTCGACGTGGTCGAGGATGGCCGAGCGGAGCGCGGGAGTGCCAGTGACAGCCGTGTACTTCGTCTCTCCGGCGTTGATGGCGGCAATCGCCGCGAGCTTGACGTGATCGGGCGTGTCGAAGTCGGGCTCGCCGACGGTCAGGTCGATGATCGAGCGTCCCTCCGCCTTGAGCTCGCGGACTCGTGCCGCCGCGAGGACGCTCGCGGATTCCCTGATCCTCGTCACTCGAGCGGCTGGCTGGTACTCGGACATGTCGTCTCCAAGGCGTGTGTGCGGAAGGTGCTCCTAATGAGCGTAGATAAGAAAACGGCAGCAGGGATAAGACGAAAATCGGGTGGGCGGATAAGAAAGCCTTATGACCATGCAATGCCAGGACGGCCGTATGATCGAGGCGGTGCCATTTCATTTCCGGAATTTCGACGGATTTGCATTCGCGCCCCTCGCACAAAGGAGTTGCTGATATGCCGACAAGCGCTGCGCCCGCGGTCACCCGCGCCATCGAGCTGCTCGCGTTCCTCGCCGGTCAGGGCTCAGCGCCGGCTTCGCTGACCGACATCGCCCACGGGATCGGGGCCGCCCGCTCATCGACCCGGAACATCTGCAGCGCCCTTGAGGAAGGGGGTCTCATCCAGCGCCGCGACGGCGGCTACCAGCTGGGACGACGCCTCGTCGAGTTCGGCGGGGCCTACCTTTCGTCCTTCGACCAGATTCGGGAGTTCTACCGGGCGTGCGCCGAATCGACCCTTCTTTCCCGCGAGCTCGTCCAGGTCGCCATCATGGACGGAACGGACGTGCTCTACGTGGCGCGGCACGAAGGCCGTTCCCCTCTGCATCTTTCGGCGCGCATCGGCGACCGATTCCCGGCGGCGCTCACCGCCGTCGGCAAGGCCTTGCTCTCACCCCTCGGCGAGACTGCCGTGCGGGCCCGGTTCGCTGATCCGAGCGGTCTTGACGCCCGGACCGAACGAAGCGTCCGCACAGTCGACGAACTGGTCCGGCAGCTCAGCAATGTACGGGAACGAGGCTACGCGGTGGATCTCGGCGAAGTTCATCCAGCGGTGGTGGGCGTTGCCGCGGCCGTTCCCGACGGCGGTTCGGCCCCGAGATTCGCGGTGGGAGTCTCGCTCATCGCGGCGCGGCCCGACGACGGAAGCCTCGAAAAGTATGGGAAGGCGGTGCGGACCGTCGCGGCCCAGATCGCGATGCCGGCCCGTCGGGTTGCGTGAGCTCCCGGCGCGGGGCAAGCCCCAGTCTGCGAGACTCGCGTCATAACCTACCGCCACCCCGGTCTCACCCTGCAGTAGGCGGATCGCATCGGTCCGCAGAAAAGGGATGAGCGCCATGGTGACAAGCGACCTGGTCGATACGGCCGTCTTCTTCGCAACGGCGGCGTGCGCCGTGCTCGTGCTCGCAGCCCTCGGAGCCGTCACGTGTGCCTCGGCGTTGATCTTCTCGGCCGCCGTCTACGGCCGCCGGCGGCTCAACGGCTCGGAGGCCCCCGCCGTCGTCGTCAATATCGAGCCGCGGCAACGCGCAGAGCTTGCAGGCTGGGCGCGTTCCTAGGTGCCGTCAGGGTCTTCCACGCCCAGTGCTGCGTCGATCAGGACTTCAGCCGCTGCCCGGGCCTGCCGGGCAGCATCGGGGGTTCCGGCGATGGCGGCCGTCGTTTGCGCTCCCTCTGCCAGGATCGAGAGTTGCGGCGCCAGGTAGGCTGGCGCGCCAGCTTCCCTGGCAAGGTGGCCGACGTAGTTCTGGAATGATTCCTTGTGCTTCCGGGCGTACTCGGCCACCTCCGGGCTGATGGCGCCGAGCTCGGCGAAGCTGTTGATGAATCCGCACCCGCGGAACGAGTCCTCACAGAACCAAGCCGCGAGGTAGTCGAAGATGGCGAGCAGCCGCTCACGCGGAGTCGCAGCCTGGCGGACTGTCGCGTCCAGTCCTTCCGTCCACGATGCGTGTCGTCGTTCCAGCACAGCCATCACAATGCTGCTCTTCGAGGGAAATTCCTGGTACAGCCTCTTGAGCGAAACGCCCGCCGCCGCACGCAGTTCGTCCATGCCGACCGCCTGGATCCCCTTCGCGTTATACAGCTCATCGGCGGTCGCGACGATGCGGGTACGCGGCTCGGAAGTATCCATGGAGCAACTTTACTTGAAATGAGAACGATCGTTCTATACGATGGCATCGCCAAGTGAGAACGATCGTTCTCCCGCTCGAGACAAGGAGCAGCATCATGGGTTTCATCAAGGTCGGCACCGAGAACAGCACTGACATCGAGCTCTACTACGAGGACCACGGCGCGGGCCAGCCCGTTGTCCTGATCCACGGCTACCCGCTTGACGGCGGCTCCTGGGAGAAGCAAACTGCCGCACTCCTGAACGCCGGCTACCGCGTCATCACGTACGACCGCCGCGGATTCGGCAAGTCCAGCAAGCCGACTGCGGGTTACGACTACGACACCTTCGCAGCCGACCTCAACACAGTCCTCGAGACCCTGGACCTGCGCGACGCCGTCCTGGTCGGCTTCTCGATGGGAACAGGCGAAGTGGGACGCTACATCGGCACCTACGGTGAAGCCCGTGTCGCCAAGGCAGCGTTCCTGGCCTCCCTTGAACCCTTCCTCCTGCAGACCGAAGACAACCCCGCCGGCGTTCCCTCATCGGTATTCGACGGCATCCGAAACGCCGCCATCGAGGACCGCTACGCCTGGTTCACCAACTTCTACAACGACTTCTTCAACACCGACAATTTCCTCGGCAACCGCCTCAGCGAAGAAGCCCTGCGCAGCGCATGGAACGTGGCGGCCGGCTCGTCCTGGTACGCCTCGTTCGCCGTCGTCGACTCGTGGCTGACGGACTTCCGCTCCGACGTCGAGAATGTCACCGTCCCGGCCCTGATTGTCCACGGCACGGACGACCGCATCCTGCCCATCGACTCGACCGGACGCGAGTTCGCCAAGCGCCTCCCGTCCGCCGAGTACGTGGAGATCGAAGACGCACCGCACGGCATGCTCTGGACGCACGGCGCCGAAATCAACGAGGTCCTGCTTCGCTTCCTGGCCAAGTAGCAACTCAGCTGAAGTGTGCCGGGTCATCCGGCACACTTCAGCTGTGCTCTTGTGGGCTGCGCATCGCGCAGCGCGCGCTCGTCCAAGACCACCTTCTACCAGCGATGGGCGACGTCGACCACGAGCCGTGAGCCGCCGTCGCGCCCGCCGAGGATGAAGACACGGAAGGGAAGGCGAGCTCGCACGCCGAGCCCGAGGCTCGTGTACCCCTCGAAGGATCCGGCCCACGCGACCTCACGGAACGTCACGAACCCGCCGACGTTCACCACTTCGCTGGGATTGGCGGGGACGTACGTGGGGTGACCGGACGCGTCGTAGGCGGGTGAGGTTACCGTCACCTCGAGGAAGGCCCCGCCGCGGAGCGGTACAGGACGGCCGCTGCCCTGCTCGAGGACTTGGTCGACATAGCGGACGTTGTACCCGGCAACCTTGCCGTGCAGGTCGATCACGAGCCGGTCGAAGCATCCGTGGCGGCCCGCACGGACATTCTGAACAGTGGCCTGTGACAGTGTGGGAATTGACTTGGGGAGTGAGCCCCAGTGGACTGCGCACGACGCCGAAGCTGTCGCGGCCGGAGCCGCAGCGTCGGCCGCGGGCGCGCCGAGACCGAAGGCGAGGAGTGCGGCGCCAAGCGCCGCAGCGAACTTATTCATGGCTGATCCAGGTGCTAAGGCCTCGGCTGGGTGCGTCGGCTCTGATGGATGAGCCGATCGTAGATCTGCCCGAGCGCTGAAGAGCGGGTCGGGGCGATTTGCTCCCTAACCGTGAGCATGGTTTCGGGAAGGGGGTTGCAGGGCGCCCCCGAGGTCACGGATCTGGCTTTGGCCGTGATCGGAATGGGCTTCCTGCGCAGTCGGCGTCGCCGGAGCGTGATGTGCCTTCACTCACATTCCTGCCCGCCCTCAATCGCTGTCCGGTACCGTGGAATGGGCCCACCTCACCGGCGAGGCGGCGCTTTGGGTTCTTCGATTTCACGGCACATGACCCGTGGATTCGGCCCCGCTATTCAATTGATGATCAAAGAAGGCAATGACGCATGAGCTTTGAATCGCACGCCCTGACACTCAAGATCTGGGACCCCGCAACCCTCGACCACACGCTCGAAGCTGCCGTGGTCCACGTTTCGGCCAAGACCAACGCGCCCACGGACCGAATCAAGGTGATCCGCAGCGGTCCAGACACGTTCACCGTGGGCCTTTTCGAAGAACTTGCCTGACCGCACGAGCTGAGTGCCGAATAAGTTCGGTGTAAGGCGGTGCTGCACGTCTGTGCGGCACCGCCTTTTCTCGTAGTCTCGGCGAATCCGGGTAAGCTGACGAATTGAGTCACCTTGACGTGCCGAAATTGGAGGGGAGGGACGTGGAACAGCTTCGTGCGCTGCCGTTCGAGGCAGCCGTCGCGGCCCTGTTTGCCATCGTCTTCCTCCGAACCAACGGAACCTACTGGCTCGGTCGCGCCCTCGCTGCCGGCTATGGGCGAACAAGCCTCGCGGCGCGGTGGAATCCGGCAAAGCTCGACGGCGCCCGGCGGCTCATCGATAGGTGGGGACCGGTCGCGATCCTCCTGACGTTCGTCACCGTAGGTCTTCAGACGGCCGTGAACCTTGCCGCCGGGGCCGGCCGCATGAGCCTGCGGTATTACATTCCGGCGACGGCGGTCGGCTCACTCGTGTGGGCGCTGCTCTACGCCACGGTGGGCCTCGCCGCCGTCGACCTCGTCGTCGATCAGGCAGCCGCCTCGCCGTGGGCCTGGGTCGTCGTCGCCGCGGCGGGTTCCGCCGTCGTCCTCCGCGTGGTGATCGCGCGCCGCCGCCGACAAGCGGCGCTTGGATCGGCAGAGGCTAGGGTTGACGGTGCGCGCGATGATGCCGCGCCGGACGAAGGGAAGAGCGCGTGACTGAGACGCGGCTGCGGAGCGAACCGCTGGAGCTCGCACAAGGCGATTTCTATTACGAAGACCTCGGCGGTGGCCGGTTTCGCTCCACGATCCATGCGCAGGGCGCGTGGAACGAGGACGAACAGCACATGGCCCCCGCATCGGGCCTCCTCGCCCACGCGCTCGAGCTGCACGATCCCCGTGACGGCATGCGGATCGCGCGCATCAGCTACGAGATCCTCGGCCTCATCCACGCCGGCGAATGCGAGGTGACCACGAGCACCCTCCGGCCCGGCCGCACGATCGAGCTTATCCAGGCGGAGCTGTCGGCCAAGGGGCGCGTGGCGATCCGGGCCACGGCGTGGCGCCTCATCCAGAGCGACACGTCGGCCGTCGCGGCGTTCGAAGACCCGCTGATCCCGCCCCTCGAGGACTGCGAACGCTGGGACGGCACCACCGAGTGGCCCGGCGGCTACATCCGTTCCCTCGAGATGTTCCAGGCGCCGCACCACCGCGCGGGCAACGGGACAGTGTGGATTCGGACGCCGTATCCGCTCATCGACGGCGTTGGCAGCCCCGACTGGGTTCGCCTCATGGGCCTCGTCGACACGGCCAACGGCATCGCGACGCGCGTGCCGCCGGGGCCGGACAGCTGGGCGTTCCCGAACGTCGACCTCCAGATCCACCTCTACCGCAAGCCCTCGGGCGAATGGCTCGGCATCGACAACGCCGTCACCTTCGGCGCCGACGGCATCGGGCTCACGTCTTCCGTGCTGCACGACGCCGACGGCCCCTTCGGCCGGGCGGAGCAGATTCTCACCATTCGCAGGAGCTAGGGCATGGCGGTATGGAACGACGGCGCGAGTTTGCCCCTTGCGCTCATCGAGGACCGGGACGGGGAGGACGCCGCAGCGCAGCTCGCGCGTGCGGCGGAACTCCTCGACGAGGTCAAGCGCGGCGTGCGCGGGCCGACGCTCCGCCTGTACCGCCCGAGGCCGACGATGGCGTTCGGCCAGCGCGATACCCATTTGCCAGGCTTCGCCGAGGCCGAGGCGGCGTCGTGGGCGCGCGGCTTTGTGCCGGTCGTCCGGAAGGCCGGCGGCCGAGCCGCGGCCTACCACGAGGGAACGGTCATCGTTGACCACATCGAGCCAGCGCGTGAGGCGATGGTGGGCCATCGCCATCGCTTCGAGGTGTTTGGCGAGCTGTACGCGGGCGCGCTGCGCAGCCTTGGCGTCGACGCCCGGGTCGGCGAGATCCCCGGCGAGTACTGTCCGGGCGAGTACAGCGTGCATGGGGTTCCCGGGGGAAGGTCGACGACGGCGGCGCTCGTCAAGCTCGTCGGCACGGCCCAGCGGGTGGTCGCCGGGGCATGGCTGTTCTCCTCTGTCTTCGTCGTGAGCGACGCGGCGCCGGTCCGGGCTGTCCTATCGGACGTCTACCGGGCGCTCGATCTGCCCTTCGAGCCGTCGACGGCCGGGGCTGCGGATGATCTCGTGCCCGGCCTGACGGTCGACGACGTCGAATCGGCGCTGCTCGCGATGTACCGTGAGCGCGGCGCGCTCGCGTAGCGCCCCGTATAGAAAGGGGAGCTCGTGCTCGTCTCACATCGCGGATCAAGCCCTCAGGTTCACACAGGCGCGTACGTCGCACCGACGGCCGTCCTCATCGGAGACGTCACGGTCGCTGACGGCGCCCGGATTCTCCACGGCGCCGTTCTGACGGCGGAAGACGGCGAAGTCACGGTGGGGGAGAACTCGATCGTGATGGAACACGCCCTCGTGCGGGGCCGGGCGAAGCATCCCGCGCGGATCGGCAGCAGCTGTATGGTCGGCCCCCACGCCCACGTGAACGGGGCCGACGTCGGCGATGAAGTGTTCATCGCCACGGGCGCCTCGCTGTTCCCCGGAAGCGTCGTCGGCAATGGCTCGGAGGTGAGGATCAACGCCGTCGTCCAGGTGAACACGAGGCTTGAGCCGGGCGCGGTGGTGCCCATCGGATGGGTGGTCGTCGGCGATCCGGCGTCGATCCTCCCACCGGAACAGCACGACCGCATCTGGGAGATCCAGCGCGGGCTCGACTTCCCCGGCACCGTGTACGGAGCGGACCGGACGACGACGATGGCCGAGCTCATGCGCGGACAGTCCGAGTTCTACGGTGCGCACCGCGGCGACCGGGAGATCTGACCGGCCAGCCTCTGCCCCTGGGAAACTGATCGCGACGGGCGGCAGGGTGCGGCCGGTTGCCGTGCCGCGGCGGGCGGTGCTAGACCGGAGGGAGGACGGGGCCCGCCCCGGGCTCTGGGAAGGTTCTTCACCGCCATGGTCAAGAAGCCCATCACGCAGGATGTCACCGACGCCGAGCTGAGCGTCACCCCTCCGCGCCGCAGCGCCGCCGGACTGCCGAGCCTGACCGAGACCATCCCGAAGGCCCTCAGCCGCATGGGAGCCGGCCGGGCCGCCGTCACGCTCGCGAACTTGAACCAGAAGGACGGCTTCGACTGCATGAGCTGCGCGTGGCCCGACCCGCCCGACCGCAAGATCGCCGAATTCTGCGAGAACGGCGCCAAGGCCGTGACGTGGGAGGCCGAGCCGCTCCGCATCGAGAGCAGCTTCTGGGCCGAGCATCCGGTCACGGAGCTGCGCGAGCGGACTGAGTACTGGCTCGGGCAGCAGGGCCGGCTCGTCGAGCCCGTCTACAAGCCGGCCGGGAGCGACCACTACCGCCCTGTGACGTGGGAGGACGCGTTCGGGGTCATCGCGCGCGAGCTCAACGCCTTGGATTCGCCGGACGAGGCGACGTTCTACACGAGCGGGCGCACGAGCAACGAGGCGGCGTTCGCCTACCAGCTCTTCGCGCGCGCGTTCGGCACCAACAACCTGCCGGACTGCTCGAACATGTGCCACGAGTCCACGGGTGCGGCGATGGGGGAGACGATCGGCGTCGGCAAGAGCGCCGTGACGTACACGGACTTCGCGAAGGCCGATCTGATCATCATCATGGGCCAGAATCCCGGGACGTGCCATCCGCGCATGCTCACGGCACTCGAGGAGGCCAAGCTCGCCGGGGCGCAGATTGTCGCCGTCAACCCGCTGCCCGAGGCTGGGCTCATCAACTTCAAGAACCCGCAGCGCCCTCGCGGGCTCGTGGGCCGCGGGACTGATCTCGCGGACCAGTTCCTCCAGATCCGCCTCGCGGGGGACATGGCCCTCCTTCAGGCGCTCTCGAAGCGGGTCCTCGCCGCCGAGGCGGCGGCCCCCGGCACGGTCCTCGACCGGACCTTCCTGGACGCGAGCTGCGAAGGATTCGACGAGTTCGCCCGCCACATCGCGCAGCTCGACGACGAAGAGGTGCGCGCCGCGACCGGCCTCCCCGACGCCGAGATCGATGAGCTCGCGGCCCGCTACCTCGCCGCCGACCGCGTGATCATCACGTGGGCCATGGGCCTCACCCAGCACAAGAAGGCCGTTCCCACCATCAGGGAGATCATCAACCTTCTCCTCCTTCGCGGGAACATCGGCAGGCCCGGCGCGGGGCCGTCGCCGATCCGCGGCCACAGCAACGTCCAGGGCGATCGCACGATGGGCATCTGGGAGAAGATGCCGACCTCTTTCCTCGATGCGATCCAGCGCGAGTTCGGGTTCGATCCTCCTCGGAAGCCGGGCTTCGACGCGGTGCAGAGCGTGCAGGCGCTGCGCGACGGGAGGGTCAAGGCCTTCGTGGCGCTCGGCGGGAACCTCGTGTCGGCGATCTCGGACACGGCTGTTGCCGAGGCCGCGTTGAGCGGGGCACAGCTCAGCGTGAGCATCTCGACGAAGCTCAACCGCACCCACGCGTTCGTCGGCGAGGAGGCCTTGATCCTTCCCACGCTCGGCCGCACCGAGATCGACCTCCAGGAGTCTGGACCGCAGTTCGTGAGCGTCGAGGACACTGTGTGTGCCGTCCATCCGTCGGCTGGCCGCGTCGAACCCGTGTCGCGTGACGCGCTCTCCGAGGTGGCGATCGTGAGCCGGCTGGCGCGCGCCGTGCTCGGCCCCGGCCATCCCGTTGACTGGGCGGGCTTCGAGCGTGACTACGACACAATCCGCGAGCACATCGCCCACGTGTGCCCCGGGTGCGAGGACTACAACGCGCGCATCAGGCGGCCCGGCGGGTTCGTCCTCGCCCACCTTCCGCGGGACGAGCGGCGCTTCCCGACCGCCAACGGCAAGGCCAAGCTCACGGTCAACGAACTCGAGACCATCCGAGTCCCGGAGGGCCGGCTGCTCCTGCAGTCGGTCCGGTCCCACGACCAGTTCAACACGACCATGTACGGCCTCAACGACCGCTATCGGGGCATCCACAAGGGCCGCCACGTGCTGTTTGTGAACCCCGACGATCTCGCCGCCCTAGGCTTCGGCGACGGCGAGCACGTCGACGTGCACAGCGAGGCGGACGACGGCGTGGACCGCACCCTGCCCGGGCTGCGGATCGTCCCGTACCCGACCGCGCGGGGCTGCGTCGCCACCTATTTCCCCGAAGCGAACGTGCTCGTCCCGCTCGAGTCGACGGCCGAGGTGAGCAATACGCCCGCGTCGAAGTCCGTCGTCGTCCGCCTCGAACGGTCCGCGCGCGTGGGGTGAGCGCTCAGCGGGGAGGCGTCAGACTCCGAGCTTCTCCTTGACCTGGGCGGCCGAGGGGTTTGTCGCCGCCGTGCCGTCCGGGAAGATCACCGTCGGGACCGTGCGGTTGCCGCCATTGAGCTTCTCGACGAGTTCCGCCGTGCCCTCGACCTCTTCGATGTTCACCTCGGCGTAGCCGATGCCCTGCGCGTCGAGCTGCTTCTTGAGCCGGTTGCAATAGCCGCACCAGGTCGTGGAGAACATCGTGATGGTGCCGTCGGCAGGGGTGAACTCGTGCATGCGCGCGCTCCTCGGATGGTGAATGCTTTCGGGGGCGGCAACCGCGCCCGCACGTCAAGTATTCCGGACGCGTCACGCCGGGACGCCATTCGGGTCCCGGCGTGACGCCCGTTCCGTCAGGCGAACGTCGCCGCGTCGATGACGAAGCGGTAGCGGACGTCCGAATCGAGGACGCGCTTCCACGCGTCGTTGATCTGGGACGCCTCGATGAGCTCGGTCTCGGGCAGGATGCCGTGCTCGGCACAGAAGTCGAGCATCTCCTGGGTCTCGCGGATGCCACCGATGCCCGAGCCGGCGAACGAGCGCCGATTGCCGAACAGGCTGAAGACCCTCAGCGGAAGCGGCTCGGCTGGGGCCCCGACGTTGACCATCGTCCCATTTCGGCGGAGGAGCTTCAGATGGGCGTCGAGGTCGATCGGTGCCGAGACGGTGTTGACGATGAGGTCGAAGCCGTTCGCGAGCGCCGGGAACGTCTCGGGATCCTCGGTCGCGTAGTAGTGGTCGGCGCCGAGCCGCAGGCCGTCGTCCTTCTTCGACAGCGTGCGCGAGAGCACCGTGACCTCGGCGCCCATCGCGTGGGCGAGCTTGATCGCCATGTGGCCGAGGCCGCCCATGCCCACGACGGCGACCTTCTTGCCCGGGCCGGCGTTCCAGTGGCGGAGCGGCGAGTAGGTCGTAATCCCCGCGCACAGGAGCGGAGCCGCGGCCGCGAAGTCGAGCGATTCGGGCACGCGGAGCACGAAATCCTCGTCGACCACGACGTGCGTTGAATAGCCGCCTTGGGTGATGCTCCCGTCGCGGTCGACGCTCCCATAGGTGCCGACGTTGCCGTTGAGGCAGTACTGCTCTTCGCCGTCGAGGCAGTTCTCGCACGTCCGGCACGAGTTCACGAGGCAGCCGACGCCCACGCGGTCGCCGACGGCGTGCTTCGTCACCTCGGAGCCCACTTCTGCCACGATTCCCACGATCTCGTGGCCGACGACGAGGGGATGCCGCACGGGGCCCCAGTCCTCCCGCACCGTGTGGATGTCGGAGTGGCAGACCCCGGCGTACTTGATGTCGATGAGCACGTCCTTCGGCCCGACGTCCCGGCGCGTGATGGTGACGGGCTCGAGCGGGGCGGTTGCGGACGCTGCCGCGTAGGCGTTGACCGTGAGCAAGGGTGTCTCCCTGGATCGATTGGCGTGTGGTCGCATTCGACGCTAGTAGAGGACAGCGCCCGCGCGGGAGGCCCTGACAGTACCACGTTGGCGGCGGCGCGAAATGGACCGCGCCGCGGAGCACGCTGTATCGTCTGGTGACGGCGATGGATCCCGCCGGGATGCCTTGAAAAGGCCTCCACACCGCCGCGACGGCCGATGGGGAGGAACCCGTGACTCACGCACAGCCTCGCGACAACGAGCAGCCAGCGTCCCGTTCCGGCTATACGCCGCGCCGTCTCGCCGGGCCGATTGTCGCCGGCGTCGTTCCCGGCCAAGGACTCGCCGTCGTGCATCGTGCCGTGGACCTCGCGCACGGCCTCGGCGTCAGCCTCGTGTTCGCCTACTCCGACCCGACTTCGCTCGAGGAGGCGGAGCCGGGCGGCCGGGTCGCTGTCGTGCCGATCGACCCGGACGCGGCCGACGACGACGCCGTCCAGATCCGCTCGGACCTCGCCGAGGGCCTTCGGGCCGAGCTCGCAGGCTCCGGCGTCGAGTGGCGCCTCGTCGTCACCGCGGGCGAGCCTGCGCACGCGCTCGCATCCCTCGCGGAGGAGCTCAACGCCTCGGCCATCGTCGTCGGAACGCGCGAAAGCGGCCTGGCCCACCGGCTCGAAGAACGCCTCGCCGGCTCCGTGGCCACCCACCTGTCCCACCAGCAGGAGCGGCCGGTCGTCGTCGTACCCGTCCCGCACGGCGCACGCGGCCCCCGGCGAGACGGCCATGGAACCCGCTGAGAAGGAGGCCGCCGCGCGCCAACGCAGCCAGAATCCCGACGAGGGCACGCTCGGCGCGCGCGCGGCCCATCGGCCCCTGCACCTCAATCCGCGCTACGTCCTCATCGTCGTTGGCGGCGGGATCGCGGGAGCGCTGTGCCGCTATTGGCTCGGGATCACGCTGCCGGCGCCGGGGGACTGGCCGCTTCCCACGCTCGTCATCAACCTCGCGGGGGCCTTCGTGCTGGGGATCCTCCTCGAGGCGCTCGCGCGGAGAGGCCCGGACGAGGGCGGACTTCGGGTTCTGCGCCTCTTGATCGGCACGGGGTTCATCGGCGCCTTCACGACGTACAGCACCTTCGCGGTTGAGTCGGTCAAGCTTTTCGCGGCCGGTCGGGGCCTCGAGGGCCTGGGCTACGTCGCCGCGACCGTCCTCGGCGGAATCCTGGCCAGCGCGCTCGGAATCTGGGCCGCGGCGTACCGCCACGCGAGGAGCGCCCGATGACGACCGTCGCGGTCATTCTGCTGGGTCTGGCCGGGGGAGTCGGTGCCGGGGCGCGCTTCGTGCTCGACGGCGTCGTCCGCTCGAAGGCCCGCACAGCCCTGCCCTGGGGGACGATCACGATCAACGTCACCGGATCGTTCCTCCTGGGACTCGTCGCGGGAGCCCTCACTCGCGGAGCGCCCCTCGAGCTCCAGATGATCGCCGGGACGGGCTTCCTCGGCGGCTACACGACGTTCAGCACGGCGAGCGTCGAAACGGTGCGGCTCATCCAGTCCCGCCGGCCAGGCATCGCCGTCGTCAACGCCGCGGGGACGTTCGCCGCAACGCTCATCGCCGCCACGGCCGGCATGCTGCTCGCGGGTCTCTGAGGTCACGGCGCTGGGAGGCGCTCGAAGTCGACGTCGAAATCGTGCTCCCACTCGCCGCCCGCAAAGCGCCGCTCCCACGAACCGCTCATGCTCGCCCGATTCTCGGCCACGTGGGCTTCGAACCGCTGGGAGAAGGCCGGATCGTCGCGCCAGATCCTCCAGGTATCGCCCGTGAAGCTCATCTGGTAGACCCGCGAGACGTCCCGCGCATCGGAGTAGAGCACCGTGTAGTCGGGCCGCGAGCCGTCCCGTCCGATGACCCATCTCGCCACGGGCGGCCCCTCGAGCTCGATGACCTGCCGCATGACGATGAGCGCGCCTTCCTCGAGGACGTCGAAATCGGCGCGTCCGATGGCGATCTGATGCGGCTCGGGAAGGAATTCGGCGTGGGAGAGCTTCGTCCGCCACGGCCCGAGGAGGAACTCGAGGTCCACGAGCGCGGAGTTGTGCAGACCCGTGCGAGATTCACCCGGGCCCGTGTGCGCCTCCCGTCCCGCGAATTCCTGTTCCCATTCGTTGAAGCCGTCCGACGATCTGCCCGTGGTCACGGCTGTAGTCTCGCCCGATTTGCCGTGTCGGGCCAGTCATGACGGCGTGGCTTGAGAATTCGCAAATCTTCCGACGCTATGGTCCGACGGGCCTCGTATCGCTGGAGGCCTTGTATGGAGCAGGGACCGCACCCCGTGGGTGTGGACCCTCTGCAGCTCTCGCCCCTGCTGACGGCTCCTTCGCGAACTGGGGGTTGACGTGGTGGCATCAGTCACATTAGTCTCGACCCTAATCCTTTAGGTCGTTCGGAAGCTCTCTCCAGTTCCTCTTCCCTAAACGTTTATGAAAGCCGAGTCCATGCCCAAGAAGAAGCCCACACTGCGGGACATCAGCCAAGCCACCGGCCTGTCGTCCTACACGGTCTCGCGCGCCCTGAGCAACGGCTCAGACGTGTCGGCGGCAAGCCGGGAACTGGTCCTGAAGGCTGCGCGGGAGCTGGGCTATGTTCCGAACCGCGCCGCTCAGGAGCTGCGCAGGAACACCCGCAGCTCGATCACCGTGATCACCGCGAGCACCTCGAACTACTACTACCTCGACCTGATGAAAGGCATCCAGCGCACTCTGCGCGGATCCAACCGCAACGCCGTCGTGGCCGATATCGCGGCGGAGGGCGTGTACACGGAGGCCGTGGAGGACGCCACCGTCCAGGACCTGATCCAGTCGCGCACCGCCGGCGTGATCACCACCCTGACCCTGAGCGCGCAGAATATCAAGCTCCTCGAGGACTGGGACATCCCCGTTGTCTTCGTGGACTCCGCGCCGCCCGAGGACGCCGCTAGGGTGCCCTTCGTCCTGACCGACAACTTCACGGCGAGCATGGATACGGGTGCCCACCTGGCCGCGCACGGCTACACTGATTGGCTCTTCCTCGCCTACCCCGGACGCTGGTCGACCCGCCGTGAGCGCGAGCGCGGACTGCGTGAAGCCGCCGCCAAGCACGGGGCGGCGCTGGAGGTGCTGGAGAGCGAGAACGACTTCGACTCCGCCCACCGGACCCTTTCGACGTACTTGGACACCCCGGGCCACGTCCTGCCTCGTGCGATCATCGCCGGCAACAACCCCATGGTCCACGGCACCCTCACCGTCCTCCAGGAGCGCCGGATACGCGTGCCCGAGGACGTCGCCGTCGTCGCATTCGACGAGTTCGCCTGGGCGCCTCTGCTCAACCCGCCGCTGACCGTCGTGAACGAAGACAGCGAAGCGATCGGCGTCATCGCCGCCAAGACGCTGACCCGGATCCTGGACGAGCAGCTCGACGCCGAACGGAACGGCCAGCAGCCCGTGCCGAACTACCGGCCCGAGGACCGCCGGGAGGTGAGCGCTCACCTGATCGTGCGGCGTTCCTGCGGCTGCTAACAGCCGCACCCGCGGTCAGGGTCCGGCCGATTCCGAGCCGGACCGCACCCGACCCAGACGCCACCGTCGGCCCTCGCAGGAGGCGAGGACCGTCTGCCTCCACGCAATTCACTCAAGACTCCGTCGGCCCGAAAGGCGCGACGGATCCGGTTCAAAGGAGATCCACCGATGAAGCACCCCATCAAGACCACCGCCGTCCTCGCCGTCGCCGCAGCGACCCTGTCCATGGGCCTTTCCGCCTGCAGTTCCGGCGACACGAGTGCAGCGAGCAAGCCCAAGAAGATCGAGAAGATCGGACTCATGGTCCAAGACATGTCCAACCCGTTCTTCTCGGCCATGGACAAGGGCGCGAAGGACGCAGCCGCCCAGATCGGCGCCACCGAGAACACCCAGGACGCCCAGCTCGACCTGGCGAACCAGAACAACCAGATCGACACCTTCATCCAGCAGGGCGTCAACCTCATCGTGATCAGTGCGGTGGACGGCAGCGGCATCCAGCCGGCCCTCGAACGGGCAAAGCAGGCCGGCATCATCGTCATCGCCGTCGACACGGCCGCGAAGGGCGCGGATGCAGTCGTGATGACGGACGCCGTCCAGGCCGGCGAGAAGTCCTGCCAGTACCTGTTCGAGCAGATGGGCGGCAAGGGGAATGTCCTTCTCGTGGACGGCACGCCCCTGCAGACGATCCGGGACCGCATCACCGGCTGCAACAACGTGCTGCAGAAGTTCCCGAACATCAAGGTCGTCGGACACCAGGCATCGAAGAACGACCGCGCCTCGGGCCTTGCCGTGACGACGGACATGCTCACGGCTACCCCCGACGTCCAGGGCATCTTCGGAATGAACGATCCTTCCGCCCTTGGCGCCGTCCTGGCGGTCCAGCAGGCCCACATGAGCGACAAGGTCAAGGTCACCGGCGTCGACGGAAGCCCGCAGGGCGTCGATGAGCTCAAGAGGCCCGGTTCGCCGTTCATCGGAACAGCGACCCAGAACCCCGCCGAGATGGTCCGCAAGGCAGTCCAGATCGCCCAGGACATCATCGACAACAAGCCGCCGAAGGACACCACCATCCTGATCCCGAGCGAGCTCGTCACCCGGGACAGCGTCGGCCAGTACAAGGGCTGGTAGGAAGCAAGCTCCATCTCCGGTGCGGGGCCAGACGGCCCCGCACCGGACCAAGCGAGGCAAACAGCTATGACGACACTTGAAGCCCAGCCACTGCTCCGGCTCGAAGGCATAACAAAGCGCTTCGGGGCCACCCACGCCCTCAACGGCGTCCACTTCGACCTCCGCCCGGGTGAGGTGCACGCCCTTATGGGAGAGAACGGAGCAGGGAAATCCACGCTGATGAAGATCCTCGCCGGGAACATCTCCCGGGATGCCGGCCGCATCCTCATGGACGAGAACGAGATCGACATCAGCTCTCCCCACGAGGCCGTCGCCCACGGCATCGCGATCATCCACCAAGAGCTCAACACGGTTCCGGCGATGACCGTCGCCGAGAACCTCGCGCTCGGACGGGAGCCTACCACGCGGCTCGGGGCCCTCAACCGACGCGCCATGGTCGCCCAAGCCCGGGAGAAGCTGGCCCGGGTGGGCTCCAAGATCGACCCCAGCCGAGAGCTGGGCGGGCTCAGCGTCGGGATGCAGCAGATGGTTGAGATCGCCCGCGCCGTCAGCGAGAACGCCCGAATCCTCGTCCTGGACGAGCCGACCGCCGCCCTCTCACGCGCCGAGACCCTGAACCTCTTCCGCATCATCAACGAGATGCGCGCCTCCGGGGTCGGACTCGTGTACATCTCGCACCGGATGGAAGAGGTCTGGGAACTCGCCGACCGCGTCACAGTCTTCCGGGACGGAACCTACGTCGGAACCAGGGAAAAGGAGGCGATCAGTCCGCCCGATGTCGTGCGCATGATGGTCGGCCGGAAGCTCGATGACCTCTACCACCACGACCGCCACAGCCCAGGCGATCCGGTGCTCCAGGTCCACGGCCTCACAGACGGCGCCGGAATCGGTCCCGTCAGCTTTCAGGTCCGCTCGGGCGAAGTCGTCGCACTCTCAGGGCTCATCGGCGCCGGCCGAACCGAAACAGCCCGGATGATCTTCGGCGCCGACCGCGCCCGCGCCGGAGAAGTCGCCGTCAACGGCCGCGCCGCCACCGCATACAGCCCAGGCCAGGCCATCTCCCGTGGCATCGCGATGCTCCCCGAGGACCGCAAGGACCAAGCCCTCTTCCTCACCCACACCGTCGAAGACAACATCGCCGTCAGCTCGCTGGGAAACCACGTCAGCGCCGGCGTCCTGAAGCGCTCTCGGATTCGCAGGGCCGTCAAGGCCCAGATGGAGCGCCTGAAACTGCGCCAGAGCGCCCTTCGACTTCCGGCAAGCGCGCTCTCCGGAGGAAACCAGCAAAAGGCAGTCCTGGCCCGATGGCTCATGCGCGAATCCGACGTGCTGATCCTGGACGAGCCCACCCGGGGGGTGGACATTGGGGCCAAGAGCGAGATCTACGAGGTGATCAACCAGCTGGCTAGGGCAGGCAAGGCCATCCTCGTCATCTCGTCGGACCTTCCCGAGGCGATCGGCATCAGCGACCGGCTCTTGGTCATGCGCTCCGGACAGATCGTCGCCGAACTCAACTCACGCACCACCACCGAAGAAGAAGTGATGTCCCATGCAACCGGCACCGCAGCCACCACGAGCGGGACGCAGACAAGCGGAGAATCCCATGACTGACCAGGCACTCAGGACCCAGCAATCGAACAGCCCAACCGAAGGGGCCCCCGTCGGGCGCAGCTTCGACTTCGCCTACTGGTGGGACCGGGTCGGCATCCTCGTGGTGCTCATCGTGCTCGTAGCGCTGATGGTCGTCATCGCCCCGAACTTCGCCACTGTCACCAACCTGCTCAACATCGCCAGGTCGATCTCCATCAACGCGATCCTCGCCGCCGGAATGACCTTCGTCATCCTCGCCGCCGGGATAGACCTCTCCGTCGGCTCCACCCTGGCCGTCGCAGGGGTCGCCTCGGTCATCACTGCCCTCGCCGGCCTCCCATCGCCACTGGCAATCCTGGTCGGGATCGTCGTCGGCGCCGTCGCAGGCCTGGCCAACGGCATCCTCAGCGCCTACTTCTCACTGGCCGCCTTCATCGTCACCCTCGGCACGATGACCTTCCTGCGGGGCCTTGCCTACACCCTCACCGACGGACAGCCCATCGTGTCCAACACGCTCGGATTCCGCGACATCGGAAATGGCTACATCGCAGGGATACCCGCACCCGTGGTCGTGATGGTCATCGTCTACGCCATCGCCTGGTTCGTCCTCGAGCGCACCCGGTACGGCCGCCACGTCTATGCCACCGGCGGCAACGCCGAAGCGGCCCGCCTCGCGGGAATCAACGTCAAGCGGGTCATCACCTCCGTGTACGTCATCGCCGGAGCCTGCGCCGGCCTGGCCGGAGTCATCTTCGCCGCCCGGGTCGTCTCGGCGCAGCCCACCGCCGGCACCGGATACGAACTCGACGCGATCGCCGCCGTCGTCCTCGGCGGAACCAGTCTTGTCGGCGGCCGCGGCCGCATCCTCGGAACGCTCGTCGGCTCCGTCATCCTCGGCGTGCTCACCACGGGCCTGATCCTCATGAACGTCCAGTTCTTCACTCAGCTGCTGATCAAAGGCGTGGTCATCATCTTGGCCATCAGCATCGACAGCCTCAAGCGACGCACCCTGCGCCTGCCCTGGTCCCGAGCTGCCGCACCCGCGGCGACATCAGGAACTTGAGCCGCAGCAATCCGTACACGGACAGCCGGAGCGCACGACCTCTCCGGCGGCCCCCGTCCCCCCATGCCCACTCTGAGGAAAGAACCGTGAAATTACCCACCATCACCGTCACCGACACTGTCCCCGGACGCCGCACCAACGAACCCGTGACCTTCGACGTCGACGGCGAGATTGAAGGAGACGTCTGGTCCGCGCAGACCAGTACCGGGGAACAGATCCTCTGTCAGCGCCTCCGCTCGCAGCCGTTGCCTAGGCGTACGGCATTCACCACGGTCGTGTCCTTCGAGGGCAGCACCGAAATCACGCTAGTCGCCCCGGCGACGAGAGCCACCGAGGGCATCGTCGAACGCGAACCTGTCGAACCGGACGCCTTTGTCAGGATCGATACCGGCTACTTCGACCTGGAGATGTGCTCCGGCACCGCGGAGGGCACAGGCTCATCGAAATGGGGACTGCGCCACTTCTCGAGCCTGAAAGAGGGCATCGACCTGATCGGCTCGGGCAACAACGCCATCGGCGGCTTCTACGGGCCCTTCTTCACCCCGGAGAACGGACTCATCAACCCCCCCGAGCACACAAAAGTCGACATCGAGGTCCTGGAACACGGCCCGATCATGCACCGCTACCGCATGCACGGCACCATTCCCGACGGCCTCCTCAACGAGCTAAAGGGGAAGACCTTCTCTATTGACTGGACGTTCACGTACGGCACCCCCTACTTCAGCCGCACCTACAGAGTCGATGACTTCCACACGGTGATCAACGGGCGGTCGATCACCAACAAGATCACCGTGGGCGACGAATTCGAGGCCGGACAGGGCGACGTCGTCTTCGACAGGTTCGAAGCCTACGACGGCACCCGCTACCGCAGCGGCGACCCCTACGCGGGCGAGCTCGCAAGAATGGTCCGCGAAACCACCGCAGCTACCAACACGGGCAGCCCGAAGTTCGAGGACTTCCGCCGACAGCTCACCGACGACATCGAGGCGGCGCACTGGGACCTCTACTGGCGGCTGTTCTGCACCTGGGAGGGCGCGTTGGCGGATCAGGAGATCCGCGAAAGGCTCTCCAGGGTCCGCGCTGCCTCGCACATTCTCGCCGACATGCCCGATCGCGAGTGGATCATCACGGATCGGCCCGTCGACGTCGCCTCCGCAGCCCACGAAACCATCTTCCCCGGCCCCGCCTCCAAGACCGCCGAATTCCACACCAGGCTCGGCCGAGCGATGGTCTGGTGGACCTCCACCCCCTCCGGGGCCTTCCAGATCGTGCAACGCCCCCAATCCGGCTGGGCCAACTGGGGCACAAACAGCGAGAACGAATGCCCTGAACTCCCCGTCGGGGTCGAAATCAAGACCGCCTACGGCCTCTTCGCCGACAACTGGCAGAAGATCGCCGACCAGCTGGAAACGCCCCCCGTCATCTCCACCTGACCACACCGAAAGGTGGCTCGGCGAGTCAGCGACGCGGTGGACTTGAAAACGCCATCAACCTGACACTGCTGCATGGCCCAGGCATGAACTCGCCGAACAGCTGCGTGCCCAGGCGAGAGAGAAGGGCGTCGGGCTTGTCGGCCCGGGCGGGCTGCTGTCCGAGCTGATGAAACAGGTGCTCGAGACTGAGCCCGGGGCCGAGCTCACTGAGCATCTGGGCCACGAGTATGGGCAGGTTCCGCTGGGCTCGAACCTGCGAAACGGTACTCGGAGGAAGATCGTGTCAGGTGGAAGCCGGCTCTCAAATCTGACAGTCGCCTAGCCCTCGTCTTTGCGGAGAGTAGCCGCGAGCGAGACGGCTTCCTCAAGGGATGCCGGCGGGGACTTCAGGAACGCCTCTGCGGCTTCGTCCTCGTGGACATCGTCGGCCAGGACGCGCACGTCGAACGTTTGGTCCTCGTCCGGCTCGCTGCACGCGACGATCCGTCCGGTGCGTTGCGAGACTGCGTCGCCGTTCGACCCGTGGGCCGAGAACATCACCCACCAGCGTGCACCCGTGGCATCCGTGAACAGGTAGCCGTTCTGGCCCCGATAGAGGTCGCCTTGGATCCTGTCCCCGGCGTCGGTCGTGAAGCCGCGCGGGGCCTCGAAGTGGACGCCCGGGTGCGGATCGTTCAGTCCATGGAATTTCATCAGCTGCTCCAGCCAGTGCGGGCCGGCTCCTCGTCAGAGCCAGTGTCGCGCCACTGGAAGCCGCGCAGAAGGCCGCCGGGCGTCAAGGATCTGTAAAGGTCCGGAGCGGGGACGTAAGGAGGCCGTCAAAGCTGGCGGTGGACCTATCCGCAAGGCGATTCACTGATTCCACGGGCCGCGCCGTGCGGCCGTGGAAGGGGTATGTCATGGCCGATGTGGCCGTCGTGGCGGTCTTTCTTGTGCTCGCGGGCCTTGTGATGTGGTCAGTGTCGGCGCTGTCGAAGCTGGTGGACGGCAAGTGAGCGGTGAAGTCATTGCCTGGGCGCTGCTGGGCCTTCTCTCCCTCGCCTTGTGCGTCTATCTCGTGGACCAGCTCTTCCGCCCGGGAGGAAGGTAGGCCATGCAGTTCAGCATCCTCTCGTTCATCACCCAGATCGGGATCCTGATCGTCGCGCTCGGGGCGATCCACCGTCCTCTGGGCGCCTACATGGCCAAGGTCGCCGACGGCGAGCGGCACCTGCGCTTCGAGCGCTGGGTCTACCGTGCCACCGGGGTCAGCCCCGACAGCGCGCAGACGTGGAAGGCCTACGCACGCAGCATGGTCGCGCTCTCAGCGGCCGGCGTGATCCTGCTCTATGTCGCCCAGCGGCTGCAGCCGCTCCTCTCGGGCGGGCAGATCTCGGGCGTGGACCCGTGGGTGGCCATGAACACCGCCGTCTCGTTCGTCACCAACACGAACTGGCAGGCCTATGTGCCCGAGTCGACCGTCGGGTTCGTGATCCAGATGGCGTTCCTCGCGGTTCAGAACTTCGCCTCTGCCGCCATCGGCATGGCCATCGCCTTTGCCCTCGTACGCGGTTTCGCAAGGAGGGGCACGGATTCGCTCGGGAACTTCTGGGTCGACATGACGCGCATCACGTTCCGGGTCCTGCTCCCGTTCGCGGCGATCGCCGCCGTCGTCCTCGTTGTCGGCGGCGTCGTGCAGAACTTCTGGCCCACCGACGTGCACAACGCGATCACCGGGGTCTCGCAGACCATCCCCGGAGGCCCAGTTGCGAGCCAGGAGGCCATCAAGGAGTTCGGCACGAACGGGGGCGGCTACTTCAACGCGAACTCCTCGCACCCGTTCGAGAACCCAAACGCGTTCACGAACATCTTCGAGGTCTTCCTGCTCCTGGCGATCCCATTCTCCCTGCCCTACACGTTCGGGCGGATGGTGGGCAGCAAGAAGCAGGGCTACACGATCCTGACGGTCATGGGCTCCCTGTGGCTGATCACGGAGGGGTTCATGGCATGGGCCATTGCGGCCTGGCCGAACCTCGGCGAGGGCCTCGAGCAGCGCTTCGGACCCGCGGCGGGCGGCATCTTCGCGACGGCGACGACGCTCACCTCGACCGGCGCGGTGAACTCGATGCACGACTCGCTCCCGCCGCTGGCCGGCGGCGTGGCGATGTTCGACATGATGCTCGGCGAGGTCGCGCCCGGCGGCGTTGGTTCGGGCCTCTACGGCATGCTCGTGCTCGCGGTGGTGGCCGTGTTCCTCGGCGGGCTCATGGTCGGCCGCACGCCGGAGTACCTGGGCAAGAAGATCCACGCCCGGCACATGACCCTCGCCGCGCTCTACCTGCTCGTGACCCCCGTCCTCGTGCTCGTGCTCACCGGCGCGGCGGTCCTGATCCCGTCCGTCGTCGCGGACGCGCCGTCCCAAGGCCCGCACCAGTTCAGCCAAGTGCTCTACGCCTTCACGTCGGGGGCGAACAACAACGGCTCGGCCTTCGCCGGCCTCAGCGCCTCCGACCCGATCATCTCCTCGCTCATGAATGTGGCCATGTGGCTCGGCCGCGTGCTGCCCATGATCTTGGTTCTGGCCCTCGCGGGAAGCTTCGCAAGACAGGAGCCCATCCCGCCCTCGCCCGGGACGCTCGCGACCTATGGCCCGCTTTTCGCCGGCCTCCTCGGCACCGTGACCGTCCTCTTCACAGCCTTGAACTACTTCCCAGCCCTCGCGCTGGGACCCATCGCAGAGGGAACCATCAGATGACGACCTCCCACGACACCCGGCAGGGCACCCACAGCCAGCTCAACCCGCCGCACGGCGCGCCGGGCCATGTACCCGCTCCGCGCATCACCGAGCTCTCAGGCCACGCCTACAAGACCGGCAAGGTCAAGAAGGCGTTCAACCGTCAGCTCATCCTGGCCGCCATCCCCGAGTCGTTCGTCAAGCTCGACCCGCGCCAGATGAGGCACTCGCCGGTCATGTTCACGGTGCTCCTGGGCACTGCCGTCTCGGCGATCGCGTGTGTCGTCCAGATTGCCCAGGGCAGCCCCGATGTCGTCTTCAGCGTCGTCATCACGATCTGGCTGCTGCTGACGGTGCTTTTCGCCAACTTCTCCGAAGCCCTCGCCGAGGGACGCGGCAAGGCCCAGGCGGACAGTCTCCGCGCGGGCAGGCAGGGGGTTATCGCCCGCAGACTTAAGGGTGGGACGGGCGGGGCTGCAGAACCCGAGGAGGCCGTCCCCGCGCCCGACCTGCGCAAGGGCGACCTCGTGGTCTGCGAGGCAGGGGACGTGATCCCGTCCGACGGCGAGATCGTCGAGGGCCTCGCGATGGTCGACGAGTCCGCCATCACAGGTGAGTCGGCTCCCGTGGTCCGCGAGTCCGGCGGCGACCGCTCGGCCGTGACCGGCGGGACCAAGGTCATCTCGGACCGGATCGTCGTGCGCATCACGGCCAACCCGGGGCAGACGTTCATCGACCGGATGATCGCCCTCGTCGAGGGCGCGGAAAGGCAGAAGACTCCGAACGAGATCGCCCTGCACGTGCTCCTCGTGGCCCTGACGATCGTGTTCCTCGCGGTGACGGTGGTCCTCGTGCCGTTTGCGAGCCTCGCCGGCGCCGTCCCGTCGCCCGTGGTGCTCGTGGCCCTGCTCGTGTGCCTGATCCCCACGACCATCGGCGCGCTCGTGCCCGCCATTGGGATAGCGGGCATGGACCGCCTCGTCCGGCACAACGTCCTGGCCACGAGCGGCCGCGCGGTCGAGACGGCGGGGGACATCACGACGCTCCTGCTCGACAAGACCGGCACCATCACGTTCGGCAACCGCCGCGCGGTGGCCTTCCTGCCCGCACCCGGCGTGCCCGAGGGCGAGTTCATCGAAGCCGCGCGGCTCTCTTCACTCGCAGATGAGACCCCCGAGGGACGCTCGATCGTGGACCTCGCGGTCGAACGCAGCGAGGAGGGCGTCAGTGCCACCGGCCCTAGCCTCGACGAGCTCACTCGCCAGCGCGGCGGGCATGTCACCGCCGTGGAGTTCACGGCGATGACCCGGATGAGCGGGCTCGATGACGACCGTCGCCGCTACCGCAAAGGTGCCGCGTCCGCCGTCGCCCACTGGGTGCGCGAACTCGGCGGCGACATCCCTCCGGGAGTGAGGGATGACGTTGACGCCATCGCCAGCGACGGCGGCACCCCGCTCGTCGTGGCGATGGACGACGGTGCCGGTCAGCAGGGTGAACAGCGACCGCGTGTCCTCGGTACCATTCACCTCGCAGATGTGGTCAAGCCGGGCATCGCGGACCGCTTCGCCGCGCTGCGGCGGATGGGGATCCGGACCGTCATGATCACCGGCGACAACAAGCTCACCGCTGCCGCGATCGCGAAGGAGGCCGGCGTCGACGACTATCTCGCCGAGGCCACCCCAGAGGACAAGCTGACCCGGATCAAGCAGGAGCAGGCGGCGGGTCAGCTCGTCGCGATGACCGGCGACGGCACGAACGACGCGCCCGCCCTGGCCGCCGCGGACGTCGGCGTCGCGATGAACTCGGGCACCCAGGCGGCAAAGGAGGCCGCCAACATGGTCGACCTCGACTCCGACCCGACCAAGCTCATCGACGTCGTCGCGATCGGCAAGCAGCTGCTCATCACGCGAGGCTCGCTCACCACGTTCTCCGTCGCGAACGACATCGCGAAGTACTTCGCGATCATCCCAGCGCTGTTCGCGGCCGTGTTTCCGGGCCTGAGCCTTCTGAACATCATGGGCCTGACAAGCCCCAAGAGCGCCATCCTGGCCGCGGTCATCTTCAACGCGATCATCATCGTCCTTCTTGTCCCGCTCGCCCTCCGCGGGGTGCGCTACCGGCCCGTCTCAGCGCAGCAGGCCCTGCGCCGGAACCTGCTCATCTACGGCGTGGGCGGGATCATCGTCCCGTTCATCGGCATCAAGATCATCGACCTGCTCCTGGCCGTCGTGCCGGGGCTGCACTGAGCCCATAGACAAGTAAGGAGACCGCAGTGAATGCTTACCTGCGACAGCTCGGCACCTCGTTCCGGTTCCTGGCGGTGGCGACACCGCTGCTCGGCGTGCTGTACCCACTGGTGATGTTCGGTGTCGGCCAAGCGGTCGCTTCGGCGCAGGCCAACGGCTCGATCGCCCAGCTCAACGGACAGCCCGCCGCTTCGACTCTCATCGTTCAGGCCGTTCCGGACAAGGAGACGAGGTTCTTCTTCCCGCGCCCGTCCGCGGTGAAGTGGGACCCGACGATGTCGGGAGCGTCGAACCTGGGGCCGTCGGACCCGGCCCTCGCTAAGGCCGAAGCTGACGCCCGCACCGCCGTCGCCGCCCGCGAAGGAGTCCCCGAGTCCGCGGTGCCGCAGGACGCGGTCACGGCATCCGCCTCGGGGCTCGATCCGGACATCTCCCCGGCTTACGCCCAGCTCCAGGTCCCTCGCGTCGCCAAGGCCACCGGTCTGAGCGTCGCCGAAGTGGAGAAACTCGTCGCGGACTCGACCAACACCCCGGCCATGAGCCTGCTCGGCCAGCCAGCCGTCAACACCACCAAGCTCAACCTCGCCGTCGCGACGAGGCTGAAGTAGACACCGCAACGGGGAACGGCTGGAAGAATCGGGAGTATGGAACGCGGCAGCCTGCGCATCTTCCTCGGCGCCGCGCCCGGCGTCGGCAAGACTTACGCCATGCTCGAAGAGGCCCACCGCCTCACGGCGGCCAATACCGACGTGGTGGTCGCCGTCGTCATGGACCATGGGCGGGCCGCGACGGCGGCGCTCACGGAGGGGCTTGAGCAGGTCACGCTGCGCAGTGTCGTGTATCGAGGAACTCGCCTTCCAGAAATGGACGTGGACGCCGTCCTCGCGCGGCGGCCCCACACGGCGATTGTCGACGAGTACGCGCACACGAATGCCCCGGGCAGCCGCCATCCGAAACGCTGGGAGGACGTCGACGAGCTCCTCGACGCCGGGATCAACGTCCTCACGACGGTCAACGTCCAGCACCTCGCATCGCTCAACGACGTCGTTGCGTCTATCACGGGAACGCGCCAGCAGGAGGTCGTGCCGGATGCGATCGTGCGCAAGGCCGATCAGATCGAGCTCGTCGACATCCCACCCGAGCTCCTGCGCCAGCGCCTGAGCTCGGGCCTCGTCTACGCGCCGGACAAGATCGACGCGGCGCTCGCCAACTACTTCCGGCTCGGCAACCTCTCGGCATTGCGCGAGATGGCGCTCATCTGGCTCGCCGACCGCGTCGAAGAAGGACTCGCCGAGTACCGGCAGCGGCATCGGATCGAAGGGACGTGGCCGGCCCGTGAGCGGGTCGTCGTCGCGCTCACGGGCGGCCCTGAGGGAGAGGCTCTCATCAGGCGTGCGGCACGTATCCTCTCCCGTGTGAGCGGCGGTGACCTCATCGCCGTCCACGTACGGCAGCCGGACGGACTGAGCGAAGGATCAGCCCAGTCGCTCGCCGCCCAGCGGAAGCTCGTCGAGGACCTCGGCGGCACGTATCAGCAGCTTGCGGGGGACGACATTGCGGCAAGCCTGCTCGACTTCGCCCGCAGCGTCAACGCAACCCAGATCGTCGTCGGCGTCTCCCGCCACACACGCCTCCAGCAGTTCCTCGGGCGCGGAAGCGTAGGTGCCGCCGTCGTGCGCGATTCGGGCGAGATCGACGTGCACATGGTGACCCACGCGCTCGCGGGCAGGGCACCGCGCCGACGGCTCACGCCGATCCTCGGGCGCACCCGGACGCTCATCGGCTACGCGCTCGCGCTCGCTGTCCCGATCCTCATGACGGCCGCGCTCCTGCCGTTCCCCGAGCTCAACCTCACGACCCACGCGCTCGCGCACCTCTGTGCCGTCGTCGTGGTCGCCTTTGTCGGCGGCCTGTGGCCCGCGGTCGTCGCCGCCGTCTTTGACTCGCTCCTCCTCAACTACTTCGTGACACCGCCCGTCGGCACGCTCACGATCGACGACCCGCAGAACTTCTTCGCGCTCGTCGTCTTCCTCGCGGTCGCGGTCGCCTTCTCGCTCGTGGTGGGCGTATCGAGCCGCCGATCCCGGGACGCTGCGCGTGCGCGGGCCGAAGCTGGAACCCTCAGCGAGCTTGCGCGCGGCTCCCTTGCGCGGGACCAGAGCGCGGAGGAGTTCCTTGAGCAGCTTCGCGGTGAGTTCCAGCTCGCGTCGGTCAGCGTGCTCTCGCAAGACGGCAACAGCTCGTGGGCGATTCGGGCGCGTGCCGGACGGGATGCCCCGGCGAGTCCCGACGAGGCCGACGGCGCCGACCGCGTCGAGCCGGGCCTCACCATCGCGTGGAAGGGGCGAGCCCTCAGCGGGGGAGAGCGTCGCCTCCTCGCGGCGTTCGAGGCCCACCTCTCGGCCCTGCTGGAGCGGCAGGAACTTGCCGTGAGCCTGCGCGAGACGGTTAAGCTCGGCGAGGCCAACCGCATCCGGACCTCAATACTTCGTGCGGTTTCCCATGATCTCCGCACCCCGCTTGCTGGGATCCGCCTCGCGGTGACGGCGCTGCGGCGGCAGCGCGGCAAGACGACTCCCGAGGAGCAGGCCGAGATGCTCGAGACCATCGACGCCTACTCGGGCCGTCTGGACAACCTCGTCGCCAACCTGCTCGACATGTCTCGCATCGACAGCGAGGTGTTGAGCGTCCTCCACGAACCTGTGACGTGGCTCGATGTCGTCTCCGACGTCGTCTCGGACCTGCCTGCCGACTCGGTGCGCGTCGACCTCGCCTCGAATCTCCCTCCGCTCGACGGCGATCGCGGGCTCCTCGAGCGCGTCCTCGCCAACGTCGCCGAGAACGCGGTCAAGTACGCGGGCGGAAGCGACATCGTGATCGTCGCAACGGCCGGCGGCCTGCTGTCCCCGGCGATGGGCGATCAGCCCATGAGCGAACTGCGTGTCGTCGACCATGGCACGGGTGTGCCGGCCGAGCGGGTCATGGCGATGTTCCAGCCGTTCCAGCGCCTCGGCGACGAGACCAAAGGCTCCGGCATCGGCCTGGGGCTCGCTGTCGCGAAGGGCTTCATCGAGGCGATGGGCGGCGAGCTCGCCGCCGAACCGACCCCGGGTGGTGGGCTCACGATGGTCCTGCGCATGCCCCTGTACGCTGGGCCGCGGGAGTGAGGAGTCCACACAGATGAAGCGCGTTCTCGTGGTCGACGACGAGCCGCAGCTCCTGCGCGCCCTCCAGATCAACCTCCGGGCCGAGGGATATACCGTCGCGGTTGCGGCGAACGGAACCCAGGCTCTCCATCTCGCGGCCTCCAACCCGCCCGATGTCCTCGTCTTGGACCTCGGACTGCCGGACATGGATGGGGCGGAGGTGATCCGCGGGATCCGGGGATGGTCCGAGATGCCGATCGTCGTCCTCTCTGCCCGGCACGGGTCGACGGACAAGGTCGAGGCGCTCGACGCGGGTGCCGACGATTACGTGACCAAGCCCTTCGGGCTCGACGAGCTCCTCGCGCGCCTCCGTGCCGTCGAGCGCAGGTCCGCGCACATCCCACTAGGCGGCGTGGTCGATGCGGGCGGCCTCCTGATCAACCTCGGCGCCGCGACCGTGACCCGCGACGGCGAGCGAGTGCACCTCACGCCCCGCGAATGGGGAGTCCTGCAGATGCTCGTGGCCAACCGGGGGAATCTTGTGACCCAGCGCCAGCTCCTTCAGACTGTGTGGGGGCCAGCCTATAGCGAAGAATCCCAGTACCTGCGTGTCTATATGGCCCAATTGCGGCGCAAGCTCGAAACGGACCCGGCGCGCCCGAAGCACCTGATTACCGAGGCCGGGTTGGGCTACCGCTTCGAGGAATAGCCACGCGCACGGCCGCGCGGCGAGGCGCTCTCGGCCTGGCCGCGGCGTCGGCACACCGTGGCCGCCGTAGAGTTGGCTCGTGAGCGTCCAGATCCAGCCGCAGCTCGTCCAGCTACCCGTGGCCCAGGCCGCTTCGATGCCGGCCGCGGACGTTCTCGAGGCCGTGGGATCCGGGCCCGACGGACTGACCGAGGCGGAAGCGGCACGCCGCCTCGCCCTCGGCGCCAACGTGCTCGAGGCGCGGCGCGTCAGCTGGCCCCACGTGCTTGTGCGCCAGTTCGCGAGCCCCCTGCAGGCGTTGCTCGTCGCGGCCGCGCTCCTCTCCTTCGCCACCGGGGACCAGCTCAACGCCACGATCATCCTCGCGATCCTGCTGGGAAGCGCCCTGCTCGGCTTCGTCAACGAGTACCGGGCCGAGCGCACGGCAGCCGACCTGCATCGGCGCATCAGCCACACGGTCGTCGTCGTCCGCGGCGGCGAGGAGCGCGCCGTGCCGGTGCGCGAACTCGTGCCGGGGGACGTCATCCGGATCGGCCTTGGGAACATCGTCCCTGCGGACGCACGAGTGCTCGAGGCCGCAGGGCTCGAGACCGACGAGGCGGTGCTCACCGGCGAGTCCGCCGCGGTGGAGAAGTCGGAGGAGCCCGTCGCCGAAGGGGCCAGTCTCGCGGAGCTCTCGGACTGCCTGCTCATGGGGACGGTGGTGCACGCGGGAGCGGCGCGCGCCATCGTCACCGCGACGGGCCCAACGACCGAATTCGGCCTTATCGCGGCGGGGCTCGCCCAGGGCCTCCCCGAGACGACCTTCCAGCGCGGTCTCAAGGAGTTCTCGCTCATGCTCCTGTGGGTCGGGCTCGCCCTCACGGCGGGGATCCTCGTGATCAACCTGCTCCTGGCCAGACCGTTCCTCGACTCGGCGCTGTTCTCCCTCGCCATTGCCGTCGGCATCACGCCCCAGCTGCTTCCCGCCGTCGTCAGCACGAGCCTCGCCGCGGGGACGCGGCTCCTGGCCCAGCACGGGGTGCTGGTCAAGCGGCTCCTCGCGATCGAGGATCTGGGGAACCTCGACGTCCTCGTTACAGATAAGACCGGCACGCTCACCGAAGGGCGCATCGGGCTCGAGGAGGTCCTGCCGGCGGCAGCCCGCGCCGACGGGGCGGGCCGGCTGTCCGAGCTCGCGCTCCTGTGCTGCGAGGTCGATCCGGCCGAACCGGGCGCGTCCGGCGAGGGTCAGAACCCGGTCGACGCCGCGCTCTGGGAGGCGTTCCCGGAGCTGCCCGCGCAGCTGGCCGGCTCGCGGCGCCTCGAGCTGCGCCCCTTCGACCATGAGACGTGCACGATGGAGACTGTCGTGACTGGGCTGGACCGCGACGCCGAGCGCGTCGGGGAACCGCGACGCATCCTCAAGGGCGCCCCCGAGGCCGTCCTGGACCGGTGTGACGGCGTGACCGACGACGACCGCGCAAGGCTCGATGCGCTGTTCCGTCGGGGAGCCCGGGTCGTCGCTGTCGCCAGCGGATCGGGGTCCAGTGATGGCGCCTTGCTGTCCCTCGAGGGCTTCCTGAGCTTCATCGACAAGCCGAAGGAGGACGCGCACGTTTCGCTTGCGCGGCTCGCGGAGCTCGGGGTCGACGTCAAGATCGCGACGGGCGACAACGCCCTCGTCGCGGAGCACGTGATCTCGGTGCTGGGCATGCCCGGGGGTGCGGTCCTCACCGGGGCTCAGATCGCCGCGATGGACGACGGCGAACTCGCCTCCGCGGCGAAGGGCGCCCGGGTCTTCGCGCGCGTCTCCCCGAAGCAGAAGGCGCGCATCGTCACGGTGCTGCGCCGGGCGCATGCCGTCGGGTTCCTCGGCGACGGCGTGAACGACGCCCTCGCCCTCAACCAGGCCGACGTGGGGATCTCAGTCGAGAGTGCCACGGACGTCGCCAAGGACGCGGCCGACGTCGTCCTGCTCAAGAAGGATCTCGGCGTGCTCGCGGACGGGGTCGTGGGCGGCCGGCGCATCTTCGCCAACACGATCAAGTACCTGCTCATGGGCACGAGCAGCAATTTCGGCAACATGTTCTCCGCCGCGGCCGCAAGCGCGTTCCTCGCGTTCCTGCCCATGCTGCCCGGCCAGATCCTGCTCAACAACCTGCTGTACGACACGAGCCAGCTCGCGATTCCCACCGACAAGGTGGACCAGGACCAGCTCCGGAAGCCCGCCCATTGGGACATCAGGGGGATCCGACGATTCATGGTCACGTTCGGACCGATCTCCTCGCTCTTCGACTTCGGGACCTTCGCCCTCATGCTCGGGGTGTTCAGCGCGGCCCCCGAGGAGTTCAGGGCCGGCTGGTTCGTCGAGTCCCTCGCCACGCAGACCCTCATCGTCTTTGCGATCCGCACCCGGCGTATCCCGTTCTTCCGGAGCCGCGCCTCGGCGGCCCTCACGGCGAGCGTGCTCGCGATCGTGGCTGCCGGCGCCGTCATCCCGTACACGCCGTTCGGCGCCCTCATCGGCTTCCGGCCCCTGCCGCTGCCGTTCTTCCTTGCGCTCGCCGGGATGGTCGTGCTCTATCTCGTGCTCGTCGAGGCCGCGAAGCACTTCTTCTATCGCGCGGCCGACGCTCGCGCGGCACGCGAGCAGGCCGCGCGCGAGGCCGCTCCCGCGGCCATCCCGCCCGCCGCGGTCCATGCCTCTCACGGCCGAGTCCACCGTCGTGCCGCCCCATTCGTCGTGCACACGGGAAGGCCGAAGGTGCGGAGGGCACCCGGCCACGGCGTGGCGGCCGGGCGCCGCTAGACAGGGCGCCGTTAGGCAGGGTGTGCCATAGCAGCGAAAAGTGTGCCGCGTCGGCATCATCTTCCGTCGGCAGACGTGGTGGATTCCGCGTGCAGAGCCGCGCGGCGGCGGCGCGCGCGGCGGGAGAGGACGCCACCGACTGCGAGCGCGAGAGCGGTGCTGATCCCTGCCCCGATGAAGGCGGACTCCCAGAAGGGCAGATCCGTCGCGGTGTGCGCGACGAACCCGATTCCTGCCATCCACGCTGACCAGAGGACGCCGCCGATCGCGTCGCTCGCCAGATAGGCGCGCGTCGGCATCCGCGTGATCCCGGCGGTGACGCACGAGGCGAGGCGTCCTCCCGGAAGGAAGCGCGCGCCCAGCACCATGATGAACGCGCCGGACCGTCCCAGCTCTTCGAGGCCCTCGCGCGTCATGCTGTGCAGCCGTCGGCCCCAGCGCCAGCGGTCCACGAGCGGGCTGAGGCTGTGCTTGACGAGTAGGTACAGCGCCGCGTCGCCGAGCCAGGAGCCCACGGCCGAGAGGAGGATCACGAGGGCGAGGTTCCCCCGCCCCTCCGACGCGAGCGAACCGCCCGTCGCCACGGCCACCTCGGCCGGGACCGACGGGAAGAAGGAGTCTGCGGCGACGATCGGGACAAGCCCGAAGAGCAGCGCGGTCCAGGCATCCATGTCAGGGCGCCGGGCTCAGCGCGCGACCATCATCTCGGCCACCATGCGAACAGTGTGGCGCACTCGGCCCCGCGGAAGAAGGGCCATGGTCCCTGACGCTTCGCGGGTGACGCATGGCAGCATTCGGGACAAAGGTCTCTAGTCGGGTGCGCCGGGTCGCCTGACCCTGATGACGTGGAAACGTCAGCGTCAGCCCTGGCCTCTGCAGCCCGCCTCGCGGCCGATGGAATCTACCTCGGCTGGGGATCTTTCACGATCCAGCTCGGCAATCTTCTCGTCATCGTCGCGATGCTCGTCCTGTTCGCGATCGCGCTTTTCCTGCCGTTCCCAGGCGGGAGGGACCGCAGATGAGCGTCCCACGCGACACCGCCGCGCAGGGCCCGGCGCCGGGAAGCCGCATCGTTTCGTGGACCGGTCGGTTCCGCGGGTGGTCCCTGCAGAAGCTTCCGCCCGAGAAGCTCCTCCCCGAGACCCAGCCGAGCTATGTCGCATCGTGGATCTACGTCTTCGGCATGGCAACCATCGCAGCGCTCGTGTACGTGCTCGCCTCCGGCTTCATCCTCGCCCTCAACGGGCCCGCCTGGTACCACGTCTCGGCGTTCGGCCGGTTCGTCAACAGCACGCATCTGTGGGGCGTCGAGCTCTTCTTCATGTTCATGGTCATCCATCTGTGGGGGAAGTTCTGGATGGCGTCGTGGCGGGGAGGCCGAGCTCTGACGTGGATCACCGGGGTGATCGCCTTCGTCGTCTCGCTGGTCACGGCCTTCACCGGCTACCTCATCCAGACGAACTTCGACTCCCAGTGGATCGCGTTCCAGGCCAAGGACGCCCTCAATGCGGTTGGCGTGGGCGCGTGGTTCAACGTGGCGGATCTCGGGCAGCTCCTCATGTGGCACATCGTGCTGCTCCCGCTCGCGGTGGGCGCCGTCGTCGTCCTCCACGTCCTGCTCGTGCGGGCGCGAGGCGTCGTCCCGCCCCTCGAGGCCGCCGAAAGCGATCCCCAGCTCCGCGCGCCGTCGCCCGATCGCGCGGGAGAACGCGAAGGAGGCGACGATCAATGACCGCCACCGCGAGCCGACCCGCGGCCGGGCCTCGCAGCCATCGCGGGCGGGATCTCGACCGCCGTCCCTGGGCTGGCTCACTGCGCGAGTACGACCTCGTCAAGGAGCTCGTCTACGCCCTCATCGTCGTGGGCCTGCTCACGGTGGGGCTCGCCGCCGTCGTCGGCTCTCCCGACGAGCCTCCCGTGACCCTCAAGCAGTGGGCAAGCGCGGCGCCCTCTGACTTCGTCGCCACCGCAACCGCCGAGCTCGGCGGGACGAGCGACACTGCCGGGTACGGCCCGCCCTACAACGCGACGCCGGGTGCGAGCCAGACGCTCGGCCCGATCGATCTGCAGAGCCTCTCTGGCGTTCGCCTGCCCATCGACACCGCCCAGGACTTCGTGATCGGGCCCCTCGGAATGCTCCCGCAGCCGCCCGCTGACCTTGCTGCGTGGGACGCGGCGAGCGATGCGCAGCGCGGGCAGTGGGCGAGTGCCTACGCCGACGCGCTCTCCAAGGCGCCCGACGGCGACCCAGCCAAGGTTGCGCCCGGAGACTACGGGCCCGTCCCCGGCTTGGACAACGCCTTGCTCGCCATGGCGCAGAAAGGCACCCTCGACAGCGTGCTCGACGGAAACGCCGCCACGACCCTCAACCACACGCGCACGGTGCTCTTCCTCGGCGACGGCACCTACTTCCGGAACCTCGCCGACAGCGAGCACCTCACCGGAGACCAGTGGGGCATGATGAACGAGACCGGGAACTACCCGGGCCAGTCGTGGCTGTGGCTGTTCTCGTTCTGGTACCAGGTCCCGCCGTTCAACTCGCTCTCCAACGCGGATCTCGTCATCAGCGGGATCATGGTCGTGCTCACGCTCGCCCTCATGTTCCTGCCCTTCATCCCGGGCCTTCGGTCCATCCCGCGGCTCATTCCGATCCACCGGCTCATCTGGCGCGACTACTACCGGAAGGCTCGCTCGGCGGAGGCTACACGGCTTCGATGAGTTCCGGGCCGTTGTTCCTCACGCTGTTGACGAGGCTGCCGACGGCGCGCGGCACGAGGTGTGGCTCCGGCATCGAATCGACGAGGCTGCGGACGTCGGCTTCGGACGTGGTCTCGGGGTCGAGCCAGTCCGCCCACAGGTCTCGGGGCACGATGAGCGGGGTGCGGTCGTGGATGTGCCCGATTGAATCCGCCGCGGGGGCCGTGATGATCGTGCACGTGCGGAGCCAGCGGCCGGGGTCGTCCGGCGGAAGGGACGGGTCCGGCCAGTTCTCGAACAGTGCCGCGAACGCGAGCATGCCGCCCTCCGCGCCGTGGAGATAGGTCGGAATCTTCTGGATCTTGCCGTCCACAAGCTCCTGCTGCCACTCGTAGTAGCCATCCGCGGGCACGAGGGCCCGCCGCTGCGCGGCCGCCTTGCGGAACGAGGGCTTCTCGGTGATCGTCTCGCGCCGCGCGTTGATGAGCCTGGCCGCTCCCTTGGCGTCCTTCGACCACGAGGGCACGAGCCCCCAGCGGGCCGTCACGAGCTTCCGCGACACGTCGCCGCTCTCCTTGTCCTTGCGGTCGAGGACGAGCGGCACGGGGTCCGTGGGGGCGATGTTGTAGGAGGCTTCGAGTTCGTCCACGTAGGTCTCGTCGACGTCGAACTCGGCCACGAGGTCGCCGACGTCCCGCGCCATGACATATCTCCCGCACATGCTGCTCATTATTCACCTCGCGTCGGTCCCTTTGACTAGACCGGGTGGCGTGGAGTGTGGGCTTGGCAGCCGGGCGTTTCCGCTAGTCTTGTCGGTGGCTGGCTGTGGTCCCCGTATGCCACAAGCTATGAAGCCGACAGATGAAGAGGAGACGCCCGTGTCAGATGCCCAGCAGATCACCATTACCGTCGACGGCGAGGAGCAGACGGTCACCCAGGGCACTACGGGAGGAGACCTCTTCGAGGGTCGGCGGGAGATCGTCGTCGCCCGCGTGGACGGCGTGCTCAAGGACCTCGACCAGCCCATCCCGGCGGGCGCCGTCGTCGAGGGCGTCGATGTCGCCTCGGAGGACGGGCTCAATGTCCTGCGACACTCGACCGCGCACGTCATGGCCCAGGCGGTCCAGCAGCTCCGCCCGGACGCGAAGCTCGGCATCGGCCCCTACATCAAGGACGGCTTCTACTTCGACTTCGACGTCGAGGAGCCGTTCACGCCGGACGATCTGCGCTCCCTCGAGAAGATGATGCTCAAGATCGTCAACCAGAACCAGATCTTCAAGCGCCGCAGCGTGTCCGAGGGCGAGGCGATCGAGGCCATGAAGCACGAGCCGTACAAGCTCGTGCTGCTCGGCGCGAAGGATCACCAGTCCGAGGGCGCCACGAAAGAAGGCGCGAACATCGAGGTCGGCTCCGGCGAGATCACGATCTACGACAACATCGACCGCAAGAGCGGCGAGGCCGTGTGGCATGACCTGTGCCGCGGCCCGCACCTGCCCAACACGAAGCTCATCTCGAACGCGTTTGCGCTCACCCGCTCGGCCGCGGCCTACTGGCTCGGGAGCGAGAAGAACGACCAGCTCCAGCGCATCTACGGCACCGCGTGGCCCACGAAGGAAGCGCTCAAGGAGTACCAGGACCGCATCGCCGAGGCCGAGCGCCGCGACCACCGCAAGCTCGGCGCGGAACTCGACCTGTTCTCGTTCCCCGACGAGCTCGGCTCGGGCCTTCCGGTCTTCCACCCCAAGGGCGGCATCATCCGCAAGGCCATGGAGGACTATTCGCGCCAGCGGCACACCGAAGCCGGTTACGAGTTCGTCTACACCCCGCACATCACGAAGGGGCACCTGTACGAGATCTCCGGGCACCTCGGCTGGTACAAGGAAAGCATGTTCCCGGCGATGCACGTCGACGCGGAACTGGCCGAGGACGGCACCGTCCGCAAGCCCGGGCAGGACTACTACCTCAAGCCCATGAACTGCCCCATGCACAACCTCATCTTCCGCTCGCGCGGGCGCTCGTATCGCGAGCTGCCGCTGCGCCTGTTTGAGTTCGGCTCGGTCTACCGCTACGAGAAGTCCGGCGTCGTGCACGGCCTCACCCGCGTGCGTGGCATGACCCAGGACGATGCGCACATCTATTGCACGCGCGAGCAGATGAAGGACGAGCTCACCAATACGCTGAACTTCGTCCTCAACCTGCTCAAGGACTACGGCCTCGACGACTTCTACCTCGAGCTGTCCACGAAGGATCCGGAGAAGTACGTCGGCTCCGACGACGCGTGGGACGAGGCCACGCAGACGCTCGCGGAGGTCGCCGAGGCGTCGGGTCTCGAGCTGGTCCCGGACCCCGGCGGGGCCGCGTTCTACGGGCCCAAGATCTCCGTCCAGGCGCGGGACGCGATCGGACGGACCTGGCAGATGTCGACGATCCAGCTCGACTTCAACCTGCCGGAGCGGTTCGAACTCGAGTACCAGGCCGCGGACGGCACGCGTCAGCGGCCGGTCATGATTCACCGTGCCCTCTTCGGCTCCGTCGAGCGCTTCCTTGGCGTGCTCACCGAGCACTACGCGGGAGCCTTCCCGGCGTGGCTCGCACCGGTCCAGGTGGTCGGCATCCCCGTCGCCGAGGCGTTCAACGACTACATGTACGACGTCGTCGCCCGCCTCAAGCGCGAGGGCATCCGTGCGGAGGTTGACGCCTCGAGCGACCGCTTCCCGAAGAAGATCCGCACGGCGAGCAAGGACAAGATCCCATTCGTGCTGATCGCGGGCGGCGAGGACGCCGAGGCCGGTGCGGTCTCGTTCCGCTTCCGCGACGGCGGCCAGGACAATGGCGTGCCCGTCGACGAGGCCGTGAAGCGCATCGTCGAGGCCGTTCGGACGAGGGCCCTCTGACATGGCGGAGTCCACGGACGCCCAGTCGTCGCCCGCCGGCGGCGGTCCGGACAGCGAGGTGACGGACGGTTTCGAGCTGCCCGGCGCCCCGGATGCCTTCGGGCGCCTGTGGACTCCGCACCGGATGGCCTACGTCAAGGGAGGCCAAGGCCAGTTCCGCAAGCAGGAGGACTGCCCGTTCTGCGTGGCCCCGTCCCGCAGCGACGAGGATTCGCTCATCGTGCATCGCGGGCGCACGTGCTACGCGGTGCTCAATCTCTTCCCGTACAACCCGGGCCACCTCCTCGTGTGCCCGTACCGCCACGTGGCCGACTACACGGACATCACGCCCGAGGAGACCGCCGAGATGGCCGAGATCACGCAGACCGCGATGCGCGTGATCCGGAAGGTCGCGGGCCCGCACGGCTTCAACGTGGGCATCAATCAGGGGGACGCCGGGGGAGCGGGCATCGCGGCGCACCTCCACCAGCACGTCGTCCCGCGGTGGGGCGGGGACGGGAACTTCCTGCCGATCATCGCCCAGACGAAGCAGATCACGCAGACGCTCGACGAGACGCGCGGGCTCCTCGCCGAGGCATGGCCGCACGATGGTGCGGCGGACAACGGCGCGGCGGACGACGGCGAGAGTGCGCTCGCGCGGGACGGCGGAAAGGCAGCGGGTGCTCAATAGACACGCCCGCGAGTTCTTCTCGCGGCTCTTCACGCCTTTCGCCCGCGTGCTCCTCAAGCTCGGCGTGTCGCCGGATGCGGTGACGCTCGCGGGAACGGCCGGGGTAAGCCTCGCCGCCCTGATCCTGTTCCCCCTGGGCCAGCTCTTCTGGGGCGTCGTCGCCATCACGCTCTTCGTGTTCTCCGACGTCGTCGACGGCATCATGGCGCGCCTCGCAGACCGCAAGGGCCGGTGGGGGAGCTTCCTCGACTCGACCTTCGACAGGGTGCAGGACAATGCGATCTTCCTTGGGCTCGCCCTGTGGTTCTACGGCGGCGGGCACTCCCCGGAGACCGGGTCGCTCGCCGTCGTCTGCATCCTCCTGGGGAATCTCGTCTCGTACGCGCGGGCGAAGGCGGAATCGCTCGGCTACACCGCCAATGTCGGCATCGCCGAACGGGCCGAACGGCTCGTCTCGGTCCTCGTCGTCGCCGGGCTGTGCGGGCTCGGGCTGCCCACGCCGTTCCTGTTCTGGACCTTCGTGGTGCTCGCCGTCGCAAGCGTCGTGACGGTGATCCAGAGGATTCTCGCGGTGCGGGGCCAAGCCCGCGAAGAGTCCAGCCCGAGCTGACGAGGTCTCGGCGTTCACCTGTGCACTCGCCCATGACGGCCCTTAGGCTCTTGGTGTACCGCACCGCTCACAGGGTGGCATGCGCGGCGATAGACTGGGGTTCTCCCCAAGGATTTTCAGCGTTCTTCCTGCAGGACCATGTCCTGACAAGTAGTCAAGAGAAAGACGAATCACGTGTCTACTGAAGCAAACTCCTCGGCTCCGACCACTGGCAGCGACCGCGTCAAGCGCGGCATGGCGGAGATGCTCAAAGGCGGCGTCATCATGGACGTCGTCAACGTCGAGCAGGCGAAGATCGCCGAGGACGCCGGCGCCGTTGCCGTGATGGCCCTCGAGCGCGTCCCGGCGGACATCCGTGCCCAGGGCGGTGTGTCCCGCATGTCTGATCCGGACATGATCGACCAGATCATCGGCGCGGTCTCGATCCCGGTCATGGCCAAGGCCCGCATCGGCCACTTCGTCGAGGCGCAGGTCCTGCAGTCCCTCGGCGTGGACTACATCGACGAGTCCGAGGTCCTGACCCCGGCCGACTACGAGAACCACATCGACAAGTGGCAGTTCACCGTCCCGTTCGTGTGCGGCGCGACCAACCTCGGCGAGGCTCTCCGCCGCATCAACGAGGGCGCGGCGATGATTCGCTCCAAGGGCGAGGCCGGCACCGGCGACGTCTCCAATGCCACGACCCACATGCGCAAGATCCGCGCCGAGATCCGCCGGCTCACCACGATGGCCGAGGACGAGCTCTACGTCGCGGCCAAGGAGCTCCAGGCCCCGTACGCCCTCGTGCGCGAGATCGCGGAGACCGGCAAGCTCCCGGTCGTGCTCTTCACCGCGGGCGGCATCGCGACTCCCGCGGACGCGGCCATGATGATGCAGCTTGGCGCGGACGGCGTGTTCGTCGGCTCGGGCATCTTCAAGTCCGGCAACCCCGCCCAGCGCGCGGCCGCCGTCGTCAAGGCCACGACGTTCTTCGACGACCCGGACATGATCGCCAAGGTCTCCCGGGGCCTCGGCGAGGCCATGGTCGGCATCAACGTCGACGACATCCCCCAGCCACACCGCCTCGCCGAGCGCGGCTGGTAAGCCTTCAGGCAATGCACGACGGCGGCCGGTCACCTTCGAGTGGCCGGCCGCCGTCGTTCTCACATCCATTGCTGCACAACTGTCGTTATGAGGGGCCAAAACGACAGCTACGGAGCAATCGATGGTGCAGGACGTCCGTCAGGCTAGGCCTGCGGAGCCTCGTCGCTGCCGAGTCACCCTAACGTTCGAAAAGTCCTCTTGAGGTGACCTTTCCGAACGACAAGGGGACTGCGGCCGACGAGAATGAGCAGCACGCGAGTAGTCAGCCGAGCCCGCGGCGCGCGAGGAGGGGCGCGACGTCGGCGTCCCGTCCCCGGAAGGCGCGGAAGGACGCGAGCGGGTCGCGTGAGAAGCCCCTGGAGAGGAGTTCGGCGCGGAACGTGTCGCCGTTCTCCCGCGAGAGGCCCCCGTTCTCCTTGAACCACTCGACGGTGTCCGCGTCGAGGACCTCGCTCCAGATGTACGACCAGTATCCGGCGGCATACCAGCCCCCGGCGAAGATGTGCTGGAAATACCCGGTTCGGTACCGCGGCGGGACGAGCGCCACATCCACGTGGGCGTCCTTGAGGGCTTGCGCCTCGAATTCGAGCGCGTCTCCGGGCTGCTCGTCCGCGGCGAGGCTGTGCCAGGCCAGGTCGAGGAGCGAAGCCCCCAGATACTCGGTCGTGGCGAAGCCCTCGCCCCACTGCCTCGCCGCGTCGAGCGCGTCGATCTGCTGCTGGGGGAGTGCTTGACCGGTCTCGACGTGCCTTGCGTAGTTCGCGACGACTTCAGGCCAGAGGAGCCACATCTCGTTGACCTGCGAGGGGTACTCGACGAAGTCCCGCGGAACGTTGGTGCCGGAGAACTTCGGGTACTCGACATCGGAGAGGAGTGCGTGGAGCGCGTGGCCGAACTCGTGGAACGCCGTGCGCGCCTCATCGAGGGTGAGGAGCGCGGGCTCGCCCGGAGCGGGCTTCGGGATGTTGAGGTTGTTGACGACGACCGGCCGCTCGCCGAGGAGCCGCGACTGCTCGACGAGCGAGTTCATCCACGCACCGCCGCGCTTGGTCGGCCGCGCGAAGTAGTCGCCGAGAAACAGGCCGAGCTCGGAGCCATCGGCGTCGAAGACCTCCCACACGCGAACGTCCTCGTGATAGCCGGGCAGGTCTGGGCGCTCCTCGAAGCGGAGGCCGTAGAGCTGGCCCGCGGCGAAGAAGACGCCGTCGCGGAGCACCCGGTCCAGCTCGAAGTAGGGGCGCAGAGCCTTCTCGTCGACCGCGTATTTGTCGCGCCGCACCATGGCCGAATAGAACGCCCAATCCCAGGGCTCAAGCTCATGCCCGGCGGCCTCCGCGAGGGCCTGTGCTTCGGTCTCGGCGTTGCCCACCGCGGCCGGGGCCAGCCGCCCGAGCATGTCGCGAACAGCGTCGGCGGACGGCGCCGTCTGGTCGTCGACCGCGAGTTCGGCGTAGTTCGCGTAGCCGAGGAGCGCGGCCTTCTCGGCGCGGAGGCGTGCCATGTCGAGCACGAGGCCCCGAACGTCGGTGTCCCCGCCCGAGCTGCCGCGCGCGACCGAGCGTTCGAACACCCGACGGCGCAGCTCGCGGTTCTCGAGGACCGCGAGCACCGGCTGGCCCGTCGGCTGGACGAAGGTGAGGAGCCACCCCGACTCGTGCCCCGCCTCCCGAGCGGCCTGGGCTGCGCTCGCGCGGTCGTCGTCGGGGAGGCCAGCGAGCTCGGCTTCGTCGGTCACGAGGACGGCCGCCTCATTGATGGCCTTGGCGACCCGTTGGCCGTATTCGGTCCCAAGGCGCGAGAGCTCGGCGTTGATCTCGCGGAGCCTGCGCTGCCCGTCGTCGTCGAGATCTGCTCCGGCCCGGCGGAAGTCGTTGAGCCATTCGTCGACAAGCCGCGCGGCTTCGTCGTCGAGCTCGGTGGTGTCGACCGCCGAGAAGCGGTCCCTCAGGCGGCGATTGAGGAGGATCGCGTCCTGATGGGCGCTGAGCTTGGGCGTGATCTGCGTTTCGAGCGCGCGGATGGAATCCGTGCCGTGCGAGGAGACCATCGTCATGAAAGCCGCGACCGCGCGGTTGAGCAGCGCCCCGCTGCGTTCGATGGCCTCGACCGTGTTCTCGAAGTCTGGGGCTTCGGGCGATTCGACGATGGCATCGATGTCCCTCAGATGGGCAGCGATTCCGGCGTCGATCGCCTCGGGATAGTGCTCGTCGCGGATCTCGGCAAACGGCGGGAGGGCGTACGGGAGGGTGCTGCGGGTGAGGAGCGGGTTGGCCATGAAAGGAGCCTTTCACGCACCGCAGCCCCGGGCAAGGATCCGGGCTGCGGGGCGCGCGCCGCGTTCTTCGGCCGCGTTCTTCGCCCGGGTTATTCGGCCGGAGCGTCCTGGGCGAAGACGAGCGACATGGGCGTGGCCTGCGAGCCCTGGCCCTGCGGGTTGTCCTTGAACATGCCGGCAATAGTCTCCTTCGGCAGAGCCGTGTCGTGGCCCATGACGACGACGCCGAGATCGTTCGCGTCCATGATCGCCGTGCCGCCGAACGTCGCCGTCACGTCAGCGGGCAGCAGCGCCCGGACAGCGGCACTGAGGGAGCGGGCGACGACGTCGGGATCCTTGGGCGCGAGCTTCACGGAATTGCTCGCGGCGCCCAGGCTGTACGGCGTCGCGCCGTCGATCGCATTGATGTTGTGCCCCACGACGTCGTAGAAGACGCCGCTCTTGCCCTGGAACTTGCCGACCACGGATGCCGCAGCCGCCTTGACGATGAGCGGGAGGCCCACCTCGTTGATCGCGATCTGCATCGACCACGGGCTCCCGAGCCCGATGCCCGCGGGCGTGCGGGTCACGAACTTGCTCAGGACGCGCGCGGCGGGGGAGACCTCAATCTCCCACACCGGGAACGAGCGGCCCTGCGTGATCGCGACGATCTTCTCGCTCACGAGCAGATACCAGGGGTGGCCCTCGACGGCCTTGCGGGCCTCTTCGGGCGCCTCCGGGAGTCCTGAGAAGAACCGCTCGACGTAGGCCGACACGGCCGGCGCGAGCTCGGTGCTCCGGGCGAACACATCGGTCTGGAGGGGGTAGCGGCGGAACCTCACCCCGCCGGAGACGATGTCGAGCTCCTTGCCCGGGTTGGCCTCGTAGTCGCTCTTGCCCGCCTTGACGTCCGCCGGCGCCTCGTTCTTGTCGATGAATTCGCGGAACCAGAGTTCGACGTTGAGGAGCCGCCAGAAGATCATCGTGTCCGCGTCGTTCTTCCCGTTGAGGTATTCCTCGAACGCCGTGAGAACCTGCTCGCGGTCCCAGTACGGGCGGCTGTAGAAGGAGTTCGACATGAAGATCTTGTAGATCCGCTCCTTCATGAGCTTGAACCACTCCGCCTCGGGCGTCGTGAAGCCGATCTTGTTGCGGCGGTTGCTGATCATCTCGGGCAGCAGCCCGCGGGTCGCGTCGCGGAGGACGCGCTTGTTCCAGCCCTCCTTGATGATCGCCTCATCCGAGAGGCTGAAGAGGTACTTGACCACTTCCTTGTCGAGGAACGGCACGCGGCCCTCGAGCGAGAAGCGCATCGTGTTCTTGTCCTCGTAGCGCAGAAGCGAGGGGAGGGACTTGGCGAAGAGGTCGTCGATGAGGCGCAGCTTGAGGTTCGCGGGGATGTTCCCGAAGGACTCGCCGCTGAACTTCTGCGCCCAGTCGCGCTTGAGGAGCGTGGCCATCGAGACGGCCTTCTTGCCGCTCGCCATGCCTTTGAGGCGGAAGCGGCCGAGCCGGTAGAAGATGTCAAGGCTCGACGACGACTCCCGCGCGAGCGTCGCGACGTCGCCGTCGTCCTTGAGCTGGCGAAGGTACGCGAAGTAATACGGGATGTACCCCGCCATCATCTCGTCCGCCCCCTGGCCGTCGAGCAGGACGGTGACGTGCTTGGCCGCCTCGCGCATGACGCAGTACTGCGCATACGGACCGGAGGAGATGATGGGCTCCTCCATGGTGCGCACGAAGTCCTCGAGGTCCGCGTCGAAGCTCTCGGGCGTGGGCTTGATCTTGTGGGCTTCGATGTCCTCGCAGACCGCGATCGCGGCGTCGGCGTACGCCTCTTCGTCGTTGATCGCGTTGGGGAAGACGGCGCTGAACGTGTTCTGCTTCGCGCCGACCGCCTCGAGGCCCTCTGCCTTTTCCTGCATGAGCCGATTGATCGTCACGACGACCGCGGACGAGTCGAGGCCGCCCGAGAGCGCGCTTCCCACGGGTACTTCGGAGTTGAGGCGGAGGCGGATGGCCTCGGTGAAGCGGCGGCGGTATTCGTCGACGACGTCGGGCGTGTAGGGCGTGCCGACCTTGGAAAGCTCCTCGAGTTCCTCGCGCAGCCGGGTGAAGCTCGAGATGCGGAAGCGCCCCGTCCCGAGATCGACAGTCATCATCTCGCCGGGAAGGAGCTTGTTGACGCCCTCGAAGAACGTTTCGGCCGTGTCGTCGTGGATGCGGTACCGGAGGTAGCGGTAGAGGATCCGCTCGTTCGGCTTGGCCTCGATCTTCCCCGTCGCGAGGATGGGCTTGATCTCGGACGCGAAGAGGAGCTGGGGCTCATGCTCCGAGCCGGCGTTGGCCCAGTAGAGCGGCTTGATGCCGAAGTGGTCGCGTGCGAGGACGAGGCGTCCCTTCGCGCGGTCGAGGATGGCGAGGCCGAACATGCCGTTGAACCGGTCGAATGCGTCCGTGCCCCATTCCTCATAGGCCTGGAGCACCACCTCGGTGTCCGAGACCGTCGTGAACGCGCGCCCGAGTCCCTCGAGCTCGGCGCGGAGCTCCCTGTAGTTGTAGACCTCTCCGTTGTAGATGAGGATCGTCTGGCCGTCGGCGCTGACCATGGGCTCCTGGCCATGGGCGCGGTCCACGATCGCGAGGCGCCGGTGGGCGAGGCCCACGGACCCCACGGAGTTGGAATCTGCACTGGTGGACTCAGAAAGGTAGTAGCCCTCGCCGTCCGGGCCTCGGTGCTGGATGCAGCTGTTCATCGTCTCGAGCAGCGCCCGATCCTGACCGAAACCGTAGTAGCCGGCGATACCGCACATCGGGCAATCCTCAATCTGTCGTCGAACACGGTCCGGCGTCCATGCTACCGGTGCGGCCTCCACGCCCGGGGGCGCGCCTGGGACGTGAGCGGGCGTTCGCATGTGGCCTCTTGGCCCCGACTAGACTGGATGGGTGAATTCCCGCGCCGATCGGACTTCGTCCCTCCCGCCCGCCCCTCGGTCCGAGCCGCCCGCGCTGCGCGTCGGCGTGCTCGCCCTCCAGGGGGACGTGCGAGAGCACGTCGCCGCGCTCGAATCCCTCGGCGCGGAGGCTGTGAAAGTGCGGCGGCCCGAGGAACTCGAGGGCCTCGACGGGCTCGTCATCCCGGGCGGCGAGTCGACGGCGATCGACAAGCTCGCGCGCGCTTTCGGCGTGTCCGAGCCGCTCAGGCGCAAGATCGCGGAAGGGTTCCCGGTCTACGGTTCGTGCGCGGGCATGATCCTTCTCGCCGACGAGATCGCGGATCCCACTGAGGACCTCGCGGGGCGGCCGCAGGAGTCGTTCGGGGGCCTCGACATCACAGTGCGGCGCAATGCGTTCGGACGCCAGCGTGAATCCTTCGAGACCGATCTCGACTTCAAGGACATCGACCAGTCGGGCGGGCCCGTGCATGCTGTCTTCATCCGCGGCCCGTGGGTCGAGCGCGTGGGGGAGTCCGTCGAAGTGCTCGCAGAGGTCGACCCCCAGCACGCGTCCCACACGGCGACGCTGGGCGGCCAGTCTAGAATTGTCGCAGTCCGTTCGGGAAACCTGCTCGCGACATCCTTCCACCCGGAAGTGACAGGCGAGCGGCGAGTCCATGAACTTTTCATCCGCATGATCAAGGGAGAAGCGTAGGCATGTCCGGCCACTCCAAATGGGCTACCACGAAGCACAAGAAGGCGGTCATCGACGCCAAGCGCGCCAAGGCGTTCGCCAAGTACATCAAGACGATCGAGGTCGCGGCGCGCCTCGGCGGGCCTGACCTGTCCGGCAACCCCGCCCTCGACCTTGCCGTCTCGAAGGCCAAGAAGAACTCGGTCCCGAATGACAACATCGACCGCGCGATCAAGCGCGGCGCCGGCCTCACCGGCGAGGCCATCGAGTACACCGAGATCATGTATGAGGCCCGCGGTCCCCAGGGCTCGGCGCTCCTCATCGAGTGCCTCACCGAGAACCGCAATCGCGCGGCCGCGGACGTGCGCCTCGCCGTGACGCGCAACGGCGGGTCGATGGCAGACCAGGGGTCCGTGAGCTACCTCTTCACGCGCAAGGGCGTCGTGAGCCTGCCCAAGAACGGGCTCTCGGAGGACGACGTCCTCATGGCCGTCCTTGAAGCCGGCGCCGAAGAGGTCAAGGACGCGGGCGAGAACTGGGTGGTCTACTCGGAGCCGAACGACCTCCAGGGCCTCCGCGACGCGCTCAAGGACGCGGGGATCGAGTACGACACCGACGAGGCCGAGTTCGTGCCGTCCATGGAGGTCGAGCTCGACGCCGACGGCGCCCGCAAGTTCGTGCGCCTCGTGGACGCGCTCGAGGATCTCGACGACGTCCAGAACGTCTACACGAACGCGGACATGAGCGAGGAGGTCATGGCGGCCCTCGAGGCCGAGTGACCCGCGCCGTGACCGCCTCCGCCAGCCTCCGCGTGCTCGGCGTCGACCCGGGCCTCACCCGGTGCGGCCTGGGCGTCGTCGACGTGGCGAAGGATCGCCGGGCGTCGCTTGTGGGCGTCGGGGTCGTCGGCACGTCGGCGGACCAGCCGCTCGACGCGCGCCTCCTCGTCATCGCGACGGCGATCGACGAGTGGCTCGACCGCTACGAGCCTGAGGTCGTCGCCGTCGAGCGCGTCTTCTCGCAATTGAACGTGAGCACGGTCATGGGCGTTGCGCAGGCCTCGGGCGTCGTGATCGCGGCCGCTGCCCGGCGCGGCATCCCGGTCGCACTTCACACGCCGTCGGAGGTCAAGGCGGCCGTGACGGGGAGCGGACGCGCCGACAAGGACGCGGTGACCCGCATGGTCACCAAGATTCTGCGCCTCGACGCCTCGCCGCGACCGGCCGACGCCGCGGACGCGCTCGCGCTCGCCCTCGCCCACGCGTGGCGTGGCGCGGCACCCGGCTCGCCGTCCGCCGTGGGACGGACGACGACGAGCGCCTCGGCGATGACGGAGGCCCAGCGGGTGTGGGTGGAAGCGGAGTCGAAGGCGCGCCGTAAGCGCTGAGCCAGCCCGAGCGTGCGGAAGAATGGCCAGCAGCGGAGTCGAAGGCGCGCCGTAAGCGCTGAGCCAGCCCGAGCGTGCGGAAGAATGGCCAGCAGCGGAGTCCAGGGCGCGCCATAAGCGCTGAGCCAGCCCGAGCGTGCGGAAGAATGGCCAGCAGCGGAGTCCAGGGCGCGCCGTAAGCGCTGAGGCGTTCTGTCGGCCGTGCACGCTAAGTTATTCGTAGATGTGTTCGGACGGCAGAAGGAGCGCTCCGCGATGATCAGTTTCCTCCGCGGCGTGGTGGCGCATGTTGGGCTCTCGTCGGCGGTGATCGATGTGGGCGGCGTTGGCATGTCCTTCGCCGCGACGCCACAGACGCTGGGCGGTCTCCGCACCGGCGAGGTCGGCACGGTGCACACGCTCATGGTGGTGCGCGAGGACTCCCTCACGCTGTACGGCTTCGCGTCGGTCGACGAGCGCGAGGTGTTCGAGGTCCTGCTCGGCGTCGCGGGTGTCGGGCCGCGGCTGGCCCTGGCCGTCTTGGCAGTCCACAGCCCTGAGGCGGTGCGCGTCGCGGCCCATTCCGAGGACGCCAAGGCGTTCACGAAGGTTCCGGGGATCGGGCCGAAGGTCGGCGCGCGCCTCGTCCTTGAGCTCAAGGGCAAGCTCGTGCCGCTGGGCACGCCGGGGGGCCTCGCGCCGTCGTCCGCCGTTCCCGCGGAAGCGGCGTGGAAGCCGCAGGTGATCGAGGCCATGACTTCCCTCGGCTGGTCGGAGAAGGATGCAGAGTCGAGCATCGGGCGCGCCCTCGAGGACCGGCCCGACTTGTCGGACGCGGGGAACGTCCCGGAGATCCTGCGTGCGACGCTGCGCTGGCTCGGCCAAGGGCCGCGGACCCCCGTGAAGGCGGGATCGCGTGGCTGAGCCGTCGCTCGTCTCGACGGGCGAGGAGCCGGAGGAGAGGGCTATCGAGGCCGCGCTCCGGCCCAAGCACCTCGACGACTTCGTGGGGCAGCAGCGCGTCCGGCGCCAGCTCTCGCTCGTGCTCGAGGCCTCGCGCCTGCGGGGGCGCAGCGCGGACCATGTGCTCCTCTCGGGCCCGCCGGGGCTCGGCAAGACCACTCTTGCGATGATCATCGCGGCGGAGATGAACGCTCCGCTCAGGATCTCTTCGGGGCCGGCGATTCAGCATGCGGGCGATCTCGCCGCGATCCTCTCCTCGCTGTCCGAAGGCGAAGTCCTCTTCCTCGACGAGATTCACCGCATGTCGCGGCCTGCCGAGGAAATGCTCTACATGGCGATGGAGGATTTCCGGGTCGACATCGTGGTGGGCAAGGGCGCGGGCGCGACGGCGATCCCGCTCGATCTCCCGCCGTTCACGCTGGTCGGGGCGACGACGCGCGCGGGTCTCCTGCCGGGTCCGCTTCGCGACCGCTTCGGCTTCACGGGCCATCTCGAGTTCTACTCGGTCGAAGAGCTCGAGCTCGTGCTGCGCCGTTCGGCGGGGCTCCTCGACCTCCGCGTGACGTCAGCGGGCTTCACCGAGGTCGCGGGGCGATCGCGCGGCACTCCGCGCATCGCCAACCGCCTGCTCCGGCGGGTGCGCGACTGGGCCCTCGTGCACCGGATCGAGCGCATCGACGCGCGGGCCGCGGCCGCCGCGCTCGATATGTACGAGGTCGACGCGCGGGGTCTCGACCGGCTCGACCGGGCCGTCCTCACGGCGCTTGCCACGAAGTTCGGCGGGGGGCCCGTGGGCCTCTCGACCCTGGCGATCGCTGTGGGCGAGGAGCCCGAGACGGTCGAGACCGTGGCGGAGCCATATCTCGTGCGCGAGGGCCTCATGGGCCGTACTCCGCGCGGGCGCATCGTGACGCCCGCCGCGTACGAGCATCTGGGCTTGCCGGTGCCGCCCGATGCTCCGTTCGCCTACAGCTCGACGCTCTTCGGGCCGGGGTCTGCTCCCGCGGACGAGGCGGGCGACGACGACGTCCTCGCCGAATGGCGGTGAACGCCCCGCCACCCACGGGGCGCGCCGTCGGGAACTCTTGTGTCTCGTTGCCCGTAGACTGAAGGGGAGAACCTGCCTCCGGCGGGCCGACATGCCGTGCCCGGAACGATCCGGGTCTGGCGCGTGTCCCCAGTAGCGCGCCATCCCAAGAGATTGGATTCACCATGCCCTTCGATCCGATAACCATCCTCCTGCTCGTCGTCTTTGCGTTCTTCATCTTCACGATGTTCCGGCGGAACAAGAAGACCCAGGCCCAGCAGGCCGAGATGCGTTCGAAGTTCGTCCCCGGTGTCGAGGTCATGACGAGCTTCGGGCTCTTCGGGCGCATCGTGTCCGTCGACGAAAACGAGAACAAGGTTGTTCTCGAGCTTTCCCCGGGGGCGACGGCGACGGTCCACAAGCAGGCCATCTCGAAGGTCGTCGAGACGCCGGTCGAGGCCGCTTCCGAGGCGACCGTCGAAGACGAGCCGGCAGCCGACGTGCAGCCGAACATGCCGTCGGGCGAGTCCTCCCCGACGAACGCCGAGGCTCGTCCGGGCGAGACCCCTGAGGAGACCCTCAAGCGCCTCAACGGCGAAGGCAAGTAGCTCCCCACCCCCATGCCCGCCCCGCGCACGGCTCGCTCGCGCGCAAGGCCGTCCCATCAGGAGTAAGGAACCCATGGCTCGATCCCGCATGAAGCGGCCGGGACTCAGGACCCTCGTCTGGCTCACCGCCCTGTTCGCCGCGCTCGTCGCCACGCTTGGCGGCGGAGTCCTCGCAGCCCAGGCGTCGTGGGCGCCCAAGCTCGCGCTCGACCTCGAGGGCGGAACCCAGATGATCCTTGCGCCGAAGGTCACGGGGGGCGGGGCGGTGACGCAGGACCAGCTCAACCAGGCGGTCGAGATCATTCGCCAGCGCGTCGACGGATCCGGCGTTTCCGAGGCGGAGATCAGCACCCAGTCGAGCCGCAACGTCGTCGTGAGCCTTCCCGGCGTCCCGTCGGCCGAAACGCGCCAGCTCATCCAGGCGTCGGCGGACATGAACTTCCGCCCGGTGCTCGCGGCGGGGGATCCGGCGGCCGTCGCGAAGGACAAGCTCGTCCCCGACGACCAGCTGCCGAAGCCGACGGCCGCTCCGGCGAATGCGAGCGACACGAACTGGGTCACGGCTGACGTCTACAAGCAGTTCGAGGCTCTCGACTGCACGCAGCCTCAGGCCGAGACGACGCAGCGCTCTGACCCGAAGAAGCCGCTCGTCACGTGCCAGCCCGCGGCCAACGGCACCCCGGCGGTGAAGTACATCCTGGGTCCCGTCGAGATTCCGGGCACGGACATCTCCGGGTCGACCTACCAGCTCGTCCAAGGCCAGCAGGGCGCCGTGACGAACCAGTGGGCCGTCAACATCCAGTTCAACGGTGACGGCACCAAGATCTTCAAGGACGTCACGCAGCGGCTCAACGGCTTCTACGTCCAGGCCGGCGGCGAGAACGGCAACGACGCGCGGGCGCAGTTCGCGATCGTTCTCGACGACAAGGTGCTCTCGGCGCCGCGGGCCCTGGCCGTCATCACCGACGGCCGCCCGCAGATCACGGGCAGCTTCACGCAGACGACTGCGCGCACGCTTTCGGACCAGCTGCGCTTCGGCGCGCTGCCGATCAGCTTCGACATCCAGAGCGAAGAACAGGTCTCAGCGACGCTTGGCACGCAGCAGCTCCAAATGGGCCTCCTCGCGGGCATCATCGGCCTGCTCCTCGTCGTCGTGTACTCGCTGTTCCAGTACCGCGCGCTCGGCTTCGTCACGATCGCGTCGCTCGTCGTGGCGGGCCTCATGACGTACCTGTCCATCACGATCCTCGGATGGACTCAGAACTACCGCCTCTCGCTCGCGGGCGTCGCGGGCCTCATCGTGGCCATCGGCCAGACCGCGGACTCATTCATCGTGTACTTCGAGCGCATCCGCGACGAACTGCGCGAGGGACGTGGCCTCGTCTCGGCCGTGGAGAACGGGTGGCGGCGTGCCAAGCGCACGGTGCTCGCCTCGAAGGCCGTCAACCTCCTGGCCTCCGTTGTGCTCTACTTCGTGGCCGTCGGCAACGTCCGCGGCTTCGCCTTCACGCTCGGCCTGACAGCCATCGCGGACCTCATCATCGTGTTCATGTTCACCCACCCGACGCTTCAGCTCATCGCGCGCACGAAGTTCTTCGGCGAGGGCCACCGCTTCTCGGGACTCGATCCCGTCCAGCTCGGCGCCGTCCCGCTCTACCGCGGCGCTGGCCGCCTCCGCGAGGCGTCCGAGGCCGCGCGCGGCTCCCTCAAGCCGAAGAACACCGCGGCCGCACGCGAGGCGGGACGCCGCATGACGATCGCAGAGCGCCGCGCTGCAGAGGCCGAGCAGACAGACCTCGCAGGTGCCACGAAGTCCGGTCAGCGGGCCGAGCGTTCGCAGAAGGAGAACTGATGTCGACGACCGCCCTCGCCCGCTTCGGCAATGAGCTCTACTCCGGCAAGCGTTCCTACGACTTCGTGGGCAAGAAGAGGCTCTGGTTCCTCATTGCCGGGATCGCCGTCCTCATCGCCATCGTGGTTCCGGTTCTGAGGGGAGGCTTCAACCTCGGCATCGACTTCCGCGGCGGCTCCCAGTTCACGGTCTCGCAGGCGAAGTCCAACGACACCGTGATCGGCCAGAACGCCGTGCACTCGATCGTTCCTGCGAGCACGCCGCGCGTCACGAACGTCGCCGGAAGCACGATGCAGGTCCAGACCGACCAGCTCTCTGATACGCAGACACTCCAGGTCAAGGAGAAGCTCGCGGCCGCGTACGGCGTGACGCCCAACGACGTGACCTCGACCTTCATCGGCCCGACGTGGGGCGCTGACGTGACCAATCAGGCGCTCATCGGCTTCGTCGTGTTCGTCGGCCTCGCGGCCGTCCTTATGGCGCTCTACTTCCGAACGTGGAAGATGTCGCTCTCTGCCCTCACGGGCATGATCGTCACGATCTTCGTGACTGAGGGCGTGTACGCGATCAGCGACTTCGAGATCACGCCGTCGGCGATCATCGGCTTCCTCACGATCCTGAGCTATTCGCTGTATGACACCGTTGTGGTGTTCGACAAGATTCGCGAGAACACGGCGGATATCACAACATCGTCGCGGCGCACGTTCGCGGAAGAGGTCAACCTCGCCGTCAACCAGACGCTCGTCCGGTCGATCAACACAATGATGGTCGCCGTGCTGCCCGTCGCCGCGATCCTCTTCATCGGTGCCGGGCTCCTCGGCGCCGGCACGCTTCGCGACCTCTCGCTCGCGCTCTTTGTGGGCATCCTCGCGGGAACCGCGGCGACGCTCTTCATCGCTGCTCCGATGTACGCGTGGCTCCGCGAGGGCGAGCCCGCGCTCTCGAAGCAGGCGGAAAAGGTCGCGTCGCGACGGGCCGAGGCCGCAGTCTGAGACGCCCGCACGGGCCCAGCCGCCCGGGTCCGCGGGATCCGGGCGGCGCCGTCGCCGAACACGCGGCGGCCGGGGGAATGGCGGGGATTGCTCCGTGCGTTCTACCCGGGCATAGACTGAATGAATCCTCAGACCGTTCAGGAGGCTAGCGTGGAGGAGCGCCCGACGCCTGTTCCGGCTCACTCTGGTGCCCCGCGTCCCGCGGAGGCAGCCGGCAGTGCCCAGCCGGAGCCTTCGAGTGCTCAAAGCCAGATGGCCGCGGGCGGCGCGTCGCCGTCGTCGCCCGCTCCCGGCCCGGCCCTAGCACAGGGGGCGTCGGGTTCGCCGCTCGTGACGTCGTCCGAGCCGCCCCAGGGGGCCAACAGCCTGCTCGAGCGGCCGCTGCTCGGCAGGCGTGACCGCACGTTCTCGCGGCTGGCCCGGCTCACAGGCCGAGGCGTGAGCGCGCACTCGCCGATCCTCGAACCGCTTCTCCGCACCGTGCGCGCCAACAACCCGCGCGAGGACTTCGAGCTCATCACGCGCGCGTACGAGGTCGCGGAGCGCAGCCACCAGGGCCAGAAGCGCAAGAGCGGCGATCCCTACATCACGCATCCCGTCGCGGTCGCGACGATCCTCGCCGAGCTGGGCATGACGGGGACGACGCTCGCCGCAGCCTTGCTCCACGATACGGTCGAGGACACGTCGTACACGCTCGAGCAGCTCCGCAAGGACTTCGGCCCCGAGGTCGCGATGCTCGTCGACGGTGTCACGAAGCTCGACAAGGTACAGTTCGGCGACGCCGCGCAGGCAGAGACGGTCCGGAAGATGGTCGTCGCGATGGCGAAGGACATCCGGGTCCTCGTCATCAAGCTCGCCGACCGCCTCCACAACGCTCGCACGTGGCGCTTCGTCTCGCCGGAATCCTCGGCCCGCAAGGCCCGCGAGACGCTCGAGATCTTCGCCCCGCTCGCCCACCGGCTCGGCATGAACACGATCAAGTGGGAGCTTGAGGACCTCTCGTTCGCGGCCCTGTACCCGAAGGTGTACGAGGAAATCGTACGCATGGTCGGCGCACGGACCCCCGAACGCGAGAAGCAGCTGGGCGTCATCCGTGACCAGATCGTCGAGGACCTCCGGGCGGCCAAGATCCGGGCCGAGGTGACCGGGCGCCCCAAGCACTACTACTCGATCTACCAGAAGATGATCGTCCGCCAGAAGGAGTTCGACGACATCAACGACCTCATGGGCGTCCGCATCCTCGTGGACTCCGTGAGGGACTGCTATGCCGTGCTCGGGGCGATGCACGCTCGCTGGAACCCGCTCCCGGGCCGGTTCAAGGACTACATCGCGATGCCGAAGTTCAACATGTACCAGTCGCTCCACACGACCGTGATCGGTCCGAACGGGCGGCCGGTCGAGATCCAGATCCGCACGCACGAGATGCACCGCCGGGCCGAGTACGGCGTGGCCGCGCACTGGAAGTACAAGGACCAGCCCAACCGGAACGCCCACACGCCGAACGGCAAGGCCGCCGAGATGGGCTGGCTGCGGTCGCTCGTCGACTGGCAGCAGGAGACGTCGGATCCGGGGGAGTTCCTCGACTCCCTGCGTTTCGAGATCAACGCGCGGGAGGTCTTCGTCTTCACGCCGAAGGGCGAGGTCATGGCGCTCCCGGCCGGCTCGACGCCGGTCGACTTCGCCTATGCGATCCACACTGAGGTGGGGCACCGCACGATCGGCGCGCGCGTGAACGGCAAGCTCGTCCCGCTCAACAGCGAGCTCAACCACGGCGACGTCGTCGAGATCTTCACCTCGAAGGCCGAAGGAGCCGGCCCGAGCCAGGACTGGCAGAACTTCGTCAAGAGCGCCCGCGCCCGCAACAAGATCCGCCAGTGGTTCAGCAAGGAGCGGCGCGAAGAGGCCATCGACAAGGGCAAGGAGCTGCTCACGCGCGCGATGCGCAAGCAGAATCTGCCGCTCCAGCGCCTCCTGAGCCACGACGCACTCCTCGCCATCGCACAGGAGTTCCGGTACCAGGACATCGCGGGCCTGTACGCGGGCATCGGCGACGGCCACGCATCGGCCCAGTCCGTCGTCGAGAAGCTCGTCGACAGCCTCGGCGGCGCCGCGGGGACGGCCGAGGACATCGCCGAGACCATCGCGCCCACAACACCAGCCCCCCCGCGGTACTCCGATTCGGGCATCATCGTGCGCGGCGTCGACGACCTGTGGGTCAAGCTCGCCCGATGTTGCACTCCGGTTCCGCCCGATCCGATTCTCGGCTTCGTGACCCGCGGCTCGGGAGTCTCGGTGCACCGAGTCGACTGCACGAATGCCGCGAGCCTGCGCGCCCAGCCCGATCGGATCGTCGAGGTCGAGTGGGCGCCGACGCAGTCGAGCGTCTTCCTCGTCGAGATCCAAGTCGAGGCCCTCGACCGCAAGAGCCTCCTCTCCGACGTCACGCGGGTCCTCGCCGAGAACCACGTGAACATCCTCTCGGCCCACGTCAACACGTCGAGCGACCGTCTCGCCCTTTCGCGATTCGCGTTCGAGATGGGCGATCCGAAGTATCTCAGCCACGTCCTGAGCGCCGTCCGGCGGATCGACGGCGTCTTCGACGTGTACCGGACAACGGGCAACCGCCGCCGCACGTGACCTCAGGCCGTACCGGCCGAGCCCACCTCGAGCCGCCGGAGCACATCCCGCCCTCGGCGTTTGTGCGGCTGCCGGGGGAGTGACTCGAGGGCCCTCGTGATGAGCGAGAGCGTGAGCCCGAGGCCGGGACGGGCCAACAGCCGGCGCAGCACGGGGAGGGCGAACCTCGCCTCGGAGTGCACAGCGACGTCGACGGCGGTGCGCAGCGGACTCGTGACGTGGACCGACCCCAGGTCGACGACGTCGAAATCGCCGAGCGCGACCTCGTGAAGCAGGATTCCGGACCCCTTGGCGGACGAGAGGCGCCGGGGTGAGGGCACGAGCAGGACCGGGGCCTCAGGCGCGGAGGAGCACCCGTAGATCCACGCCGCGGACAGCCTCCCCACCACGGTCTTCGACGCGACGGCGCCGTCAAGAGTCGCCCGGAGCGCGGCCGCCCGCAGGGCAGCCGTCTCCTCGTGCGCGGAGGGCACGTACGCGGTGCCCACGACGCGGCGGACGACGCCGTCGATCGCCATCGCCCTCAGCTCGGCATGGGTGAAGGGCAGCCCGGGAGTCAGGATCGCATCGGGCGGCGACGGGGGCCGGACACTGCCGCGTGGCGGGGGCGTGCTGTGCATTCCAGCATTCTGCCGTGGAGCGCTGGGCACCCGCGACCGCGATCGCGCCGTTGTGGATAACTCAGCCCGAGAACGACCGAGGCCCCGCCTGGCGTCCGGGGGGGGACGCTGGCGGGGCCTCCTCGGGCGGGATCAGCCGAGCTCGCTTGCCGACTTCCGGAGCGTTTCGAGCCACGCCTCACGGGCGGCGAGCGCGTCGCGCGCCTTGGCCGCCTCGCGGGCGTTCCCCGCACGCTCGGCTCGCTCGAGATCTTCGCGGAGCCCCGCGATCGAGGTCTCGAGCTGGGAGAGGGCCGAGTCGGTGCGGGCCTGGATCTCGGGATCCGTGCGGCGCCACGTCTCGTGTTCGGCCTGCTGGATAGCGTCCTCGACCTTGCGGAGCGCGCCTTCGATCCGGCCCATGTCCGCCCGGGGCACCTTGCCGGCGTCCTCCCAGCGGTCGCGGATCGACTGGAACGCGCGCTTGGCCGCCACGGCATCCGTGATGGGGAGGAGCTTCTGTGCCTCAGCGAGGAGGGCCTCCTTGACTTGGAGGTTCGCGGAGAACTCAAGGTCAATCGCCGCGTTGGCAGCCTGACGCGCCTCGAAGAAGACGTTCTGGGCAGCGCGGAAGCGAGTCCACAGCGCGTCGTCGTCCTTGCGGTTGGCGCGGGGAGCCGACTTCCACTCGTCCATGAGCCGGCGGTACTCGCCAGCCGCGAAGCCCCAATCGGTCGAGGTCTGCAGGGCCTCGGCCTCCTCGATGAGCCGCTCCTTGACCGCCTTCGCCGCGGCGTTGGCGTTGTCGAGCTGCGAGAAGTAGGCCCGGCGATGGCGGTCGAACTGGGTGCGCGCCGCCCTGAAGCGCTTCCACAGGGTGTCTTCCGCCGTGCGCCCGAGCCGGAGTCCCGACTTCTGCGAGTTCTTCCATGCGTCGAAGAGCTCGTTCATCCGCGCGCCGCTCGACTTCCACTGCGTGCGCTGCGGATCCTGCGCGGCGATCGCCTCGGCCTCGGCGACGATGGCCTCGCGGTTCGCGAGCTCTTCCGCGCGCGCCTGCTCATGGGCTGCCTTCTGCTCGGCCTCGGCCGTGGTCAGCGCGGCATCGAGTGCGTCGAGGCGCCCCTCGGCTCCGCGGATGTCGCCCACCATGGCGCGCTCGGCGAGCTGCGCCCGCAGATGGCCGACGGCCTTGCGCACGTCGCTCGCGGCCGCGTGGGAGGCGACGCGCTGCTCGAGGAGGGCGATCTGGGCCTGGACGTCTTCGAACTTCCGCGCGAAGTACGCGAGGGCCTCATCCTCGGAGACCCCGGGGTACTGGCCCACGGAGTGCTCTTCGCCGTCGACCGTCAGGAAGACGTGGCCGTCACCCTCGACACGGCCCCACTTGCGGGCCTCGTCGAGGTTGACCGGCACGAGCGCCGCCGGCGCAGCCGGGGGCTGCACCGGGACCACAGGCCCGGGCTTGGCCTTCGCGAACGCGGCGGGAGAAGGCACGGAAGGTGTGGATGCAGCCTCGGGGGCTGCGGTGTCGTCGGGTTTCTGACTTTCGGTCACCGCTAGAAGTCTTTCGCTTGGAATGTACGTGGGTACGGGCCATCGCCCGCGGCTAGTTCAACGTGAACGAGTCTATCGTGACAGGCGTCACCGGGGCCCCGTCATCCGTGGTCGATCCGCCGGGCGCGACACCCGCGGCGCCAATCTTGGCAATGACGTCGAGCCCCGACGTGACGTGGCCGACCACCGTGTAGCCGCCAGCCGAATCGTTCGGGAACGTCGAGTCCTTGTACGCGATGAACAGCTGCTGGCCGTTCCCGTACGCGTTGTTCGACGTGCGGGCCACAGCGATCGTCCCGGCGGGGTACTTCTGATCGGCGGGCGTGTTCTCGAGGGGGCCCCACGTGTAGCTCGGATCAGCCTTGCCCGAGGCGTCTTCCGCGCCGCACTGGAGGATGGACGCCGTCTGGCCCGTCGTGAGGCGGTGGCACGCGCGCCCCTTGTACAGCCCCTGATCCGCGATGGCCTTGAAGACCGCCGCGGCCTGCGGCGCCTTCGTCCCGTCAATCGAGACGCCGACGCTCGCGCCGTTGAGCACGAGGCTTCCCGAGAATGTCTTGCCCGCGGCGGTGCTTGCGGCGGGCACGCCCGGACCGTTCGACGGCGAAGCGCTGGGGCTCGTGGAGGGCGTCTGGAGCCCGGCCTTGACGGCCTCGTACTCGGCGGCCGTCGGATTGGACGCGAACACGGTCCCCTGCAGGACCCCCGCGACGGCGACCGCGAGTACTACCGCGGCCGACGCGATGAGGTTGTCTCGCCGACGCCGGGACTCCTGGCCGCGACGGAGCGACTGCTTGGCTTCCATGAGCTGCACGCGACGGCGCGCCTCCTGGGCGTTGCGCTTGGACACGCGGATTGACCTCCCTGGCTACCGCATAGACTGGGTCATCGGTCAGTCTACGCACGCGAACGCATTCAAGGAGCAAGCACCCCATGGCACGTACTGCCTCCCTGTCCGGATTCCCCGAGTGGCTTCCGCAGGAGCGTCTCGTGGAGCTTCACGTGCTGGATACGCTCCGCCGCACGTTCGAGCTCCACGGCTTCTCGTCGATCGAGACGCGCGCGGTCGAGACGGTGGGCCAGCTCCTGCGGAAGGGCGAGATCGACAAGGAGGTCTACGGACTCAGCCGGCTGCAGGACGACGAGGATTCCGCGAGCAGGACTGACGCCAACGCCCTGGCCCTCCATTTCGACCTCACGGTGCCGTTCGCCCGCTATGTCGTCGAGAACGCGGGCTATCTCGCCTTCCCGTTCCGCCGGTACCAGATCCAGAAAGTGTGGCGCGGGGAGCGGCCCCAGGAAGGCCGTGCCCGCGAGTTCACCCAGGCCGATATCGACGTCGTCGGGGACGGCAGCCTTCCCTTCCGCTACGACGTCGAACTGGCCCTCGTGATCGTCGAGGCGCTCTCGGCGCTTCCGATCCCGCCGTTCCGCCTCCGCGTCAACAATCGCAAGCTCGCCGAGGGCTTCTACCGGGGTATCGGCCTCACGGACACGGCGGGCGTGCTCCGGAGCATCGACAAGCTCGAAAAGGTCGGGCCCGAGCGCGTGGCCGAGCTGCTGCACGAGGAGCTGGGCGCGAGCGCCGAGCAGGCGAAGGCCGCCCTCGAGCTTGCGTCGATCCGGACGGAGGATGCGTCCTTCGTGCAGCGGGTGCGCGATCTCGGGGTCGAAGACGAGCTGCTCGACGAGGGCCTCGCCGAGCTCGAGCAGGTCATCGCCGCGGCGTCGGCCGCCGCTCCGGGTACCGTCGTCGCGGATCTGAGCATCGCACGCGGCCTCGACTACTACACGGGAACCGTCTACGAGACAGTCCTCGTGGGCCACGAGCACCTCGGCTCGATCTGCTCGGGCGGCCGCTACGACGCGCTCGCGACGAAGGGCACCCGCAAGTTCCCCGGCGTCGGACTCTCGGTCGGCGTCACGCGCCTCGTGAGCCGGATGCTCGGCGCCGAGCTCGCCGCCGCGAGCCGCTCGGTGCCCACTGCCGTGCTCGTGACCCTCACGGACGACGACTCGTGGGGAGCCGCCCAGGCCGTCGCCTCGGAGCTCCGCTCGCGCGGCATCTCGACCGAGGTCGCGGCGACCGCGGAGAAGTTCGGCAAGCAGATCAAGTACGCCGACCGCCGGGGGATTCCGTTCGTATGGTTCACCCACCACGACGGGCGCCACGAGGTCAAGGACATCCGCTCGGGCGAGCAGCTTCCCGCGGATCCGGCCACATGGATGCCGCCGGCCGAGGACGTTGTGCCCCAGATCCGCCCCGCAGGCGCCAGCGCGACGACAGCAGGCTGACGGCGGTCAGCCGCGGCGGCGCCTCAACGCGAGCACCGCGGCCCGGGCAAGGAGTCCCGCTGCGAGGACCGCTGCCATCGCGAGCACCGAGCGCCACGGGAGCGTCACCGTGAGGATGACGCAGCCTGCGAAGCCTGTTGCCGCGAGCCAGCGCGGCGCATAGCCGGGCCGAGCGCCGAGGCGGAACGCCGCAGCGTTCGCGACCGCGTAGTAGACGAGCACGCCGAAGCCCGAGAAGCTCACGACGGTGAGAAGGTCCGACGTCGCGACAAGGACGACGACGACGACGGCGGCCGCCGCGAGTTCGGCGACCCACGGGACCGAGTGGCGTGCCCCGATCGACGCGAGCGGGCGCGGCAGATCTCCCTCCCGCGCCATCGCGAGCGACGTCCGGCCAATTCCCGCCACGAGGGCGAGCAGAGCCCCGAGGCACGCGCACGCGGCGCCGAAGCCGACGAGAGCCCGGGCCCATCCGCCGAGCGGCGCCACGAGATCGGCGAGAGGCGCGGCAGAGCCGGCTAGCTGGGCGGGTCCGAGGCCGCGCAGGAGGACGACGGCGAGCACGGCGTAGACGGCAAGCGCGCCGGCGAGGGCGCCGAGGATGGCGCGCGGGATCGTCCGCCGCGGATCGCGGACCTCCTCGCCGAGGGTCGCGATGCGCGCATACCCGGCGAAGGCAAAGAACAGCACCCCGGCGGCGCTCAGCGTGCCCGGCCAAGGCGGCCCTGCGCCGTCGTCGGCCGTCGTTGCGGGGGCCACATGGACGCTGAGCCCCGCTGCCGTCGCGAAGGCAAGCACTACGAGCACGACGGCGACGAGCACCTTGGTCGCGAATGCCGTGCGCGCGACGCCGAACAGATTGACTGCGGTAAGGCCCGCGACAGCGGCGATCGCCACGGGAACCGCAGCCTCGGGCGCGACGTACCGCGCGAAGGTGAGCGCCATGGCCGCGCACGAGGCCGACTTCCCTGTCACAAACCCCCAGCCGGCGAGGAATCCCGCCCACTCGCCGAGCTCGCGGCGTCCGTAGAGATACGCCCCGCCGCTGTGCGGATACCGGGCGGCGAGCGCGGCAGAGGCAACCGCGTTGCAGTACGCGACGGCCCCCGCGAGGACGAGCGACACGAGAAGCCATGGCCCCGCGAGCGCCGCGGCAGGTCCGAAGGCGGCGAAGACGCCCGCGCCGAGCATCGACCCGAGCCCGATCGCCGTCGCGTCGAACGTGCCGAGCTCGCGGCGCAGGCCTCCTTGGGCGGTCATAGTCCTCCTCGGGCCGATCCGGGAGAGGTGCTCCGCGGCGGGTAGACTTTCAGGGATATCCGACAGGTCGAGCCTGTCCGGGATCGGCGCCCGCCGTGGGGGCACGGCTCCGCGGACGGCTGGCCGATCCGATCCTATCGACGGCCGGCACGTTCTTGGCCCGAATTTGAAGAGGAGCGCTGTGCTGCGCACACATGACCTCGGTTCGCTCCGTTCCGAGCACATTGGACAGACCGTCACCCTCGCCGGCTGGGTGGCCCGCCGCCGCGACCATGGCGGCGTTGCGTTCGTCGACCTGCGTGATGCGTCTGGCGTCGCGCAGGTGGTCGTGCGCGAGGAGGAGGTCTTCCACGGTCTCCGCAACGAATACGTTCTGCAGATCGAAGGGACGGTCGAGAAGCGTCCTGAGGGCAATGAGAACCCGCATCTCGCGACGGGCGAGATTGAGGTCATCGCGCAGAAAGTGACCGTCCTCAACACGGCGGAGCCGCTCCCGTTCCAGGTCGACGAGCACGTCGAGGTCGGCGAGGAGGCGCGCCTGCGCCACCGCTACCTCGATCTGCGCCGCCCGGGCCCGGCCCGCGCGATGCGCCTCCGCTCCGAGGCGAACCGCGTGGCCCGCGAGCTGCTCCACGACGAGGGCTTCACCGAGGTCGAGACGCCGACGCTCACGCGGTCGACTCCGGAAGGCGCCCGCGACTTCGTCGTGCCCGCCCGCCTCGCCCCAGGCTCGTGGTACGCGCTCCCGCAGTCGCCGCAGCTGTTCAAGCAGCTCCTCCAGGTGGGCGGGATCGAGAAGTACTTCCAGATCGCACGCTGCTACCGCGACGAGGATTTCCGCGCCGACCGGCAGCCTGAGTTCACGCAGCTCGACATCGAGGCGAGCTTCGTCGAGCAGGACGACATCATCGCCCTCGGCGAGCGGATCGTCGCCGCCGTGTGGAAGCTCGCGGGCGTCGAGGTGGAGACCCCGATCCGTCGCATGACCTACGCCGAGGCGATGGCAAAGTACGGCTCGGACAAGCCGGATCTGCGGTTCGGCCTCGAGCTCACGGACCTGACGGAGTACTTCAAGGACACGACGTTCGGCGTCTTCAAGGCGGATTACGTCGGCGCCGTCGTCATGCCCGGCGGCGCGTCTCAGCCCCGGCGCACGCTCGACGCGTGGCAGGAATGGGCCAAGCAGCGCGGCGCGAAGGGACTCGCCTACGTGCTCTACAAGGAGGACGGCGAGCTCGCAGGCCCGGTTGCGAAGAACCTCACCGAGGCCGAGCGCGAGGGGCTCGCGGCAGCAGTCGGCGCCCAGCCCGGCGACTGCATCTTCTTCGCCGCGGGCGAGGTCGGTGCGTCCCGCGCGCTGCTCGGCGCGGCCCGCGTCGAGATCGGCCACCGGACAGGCCTCATCGATCCGAACGGATGGGCCTTCGTGTGGGTCGTCGACGCACCGCTCTTCGAGCCGGCCGAGGCGGTCAAGGCCGCTGGCGACGTCGCGCTCGGCTACTCGGCGTGGACGGCCGTGCACCACGCCTTCACGTCGCCCAAGCCGGAGTTCATGGACTCGTTCGACATCGACCCGGCGAGCGCCCTCGCCTACGCGTACGACATCGTGTGCAACGGCAACGAGATCGGAGGCGGTTCGATCCGTATCCACCGCCGCGACGTGCAGGAACGCGTCTTCAAGGTCATGGGCATCGACCACGAGGCCGCGCAGGAGAAGTTCGGCTTCCTGCTCGAGGGGTTCAAGTACGGCGCCCCGCCGCACGGCGGCATCGCGTTCGGCTGGGACCGCGTCGTCGCGCTGCTCGCGGGTGTCGACTCGATCCGCGAGGTCATCGCGTTCCCGAAGACGGGCAACGGGTACGACCCGCTCACGGCTGCGCCCGCGCCGATCACGGCCGAGCAGCGCAAGGAGGCCGGCGTGGATGCGAAGCCGGAGCCGGGCAAGGACGCGGGCCGGGCTGCGAACGCCTGACCCCGGGAGACCAACGCGGGTGACGGCATGAAAGTGCCAGCGCATTAGAATTCGGATGTCGCCCTTGGGCGCTTTCTCGACGAGGGGAACAATGGCCGAACACAACTCAGCTTCTATGAACGTCTCATGGCGCACAATCGCAGGGGCAGCTTCTGTGTTGGCGCTGACGGGACTCGTGGGTCTAGCTGTTGTCGCGACTTTGCGAGATGCAGATACCCTTTCTGTAGTTGCTCTCGCGCTGGCTATCATCGCATTTGTTGTACAAATTATCGTATTTATTGTCCAGGGCGATGCGGCGGCGAAGCAGGCGGCCAATTCAGCCGAAATATATTCGCGAACGCTGCGCGCGCTGACTGCTATCGAGGAGAAGGCTGAAGGCACCAGGGAAGCCGTAGGTCTCATCAGCGAGAAGTTGATCGATATGGTGATCAGCAAAGCTATTCCCGAGGCGCAGATGGCCACCGCTGCTGAGCCAGATAGCAGCTTTTCCGAAGAACTCACGGCCCGGGCGAAAGAAATATTCCGATCATCGGTGCGGGCAACGGCCGCAGCCGAGCGGGTGCCCCACCCCCGGTCATTGCACGAGCCAGAACTCGATAGCTTCCTTGACGCTGCAATTCCCTCTGACCGACTGGAGGAGGCGATCGAAATTGCGGACAAACTCGAAGACATCGAGTTGTCATCGATGCGGCATTTGGCGAATGATCAAGCTGAGGCGGAACGGGCCGAATCAGGCGGTAGAATAGGCCTTTTCTCAGTAAATAATGCCTCGGAACTTGGCAAGCTGCAATTGATTCGACGCGTGCAAGTCGGTTGGGCGGATGAGCCCGTATTGCGTCTCACTTCGCTCGGAATGGACGTTGCGCGTGTAATTGTTGGAAAGGCTCGTTACTCGGACGACCGCGTAAACAACATTAGGCGAAGGATTTTCGAATGGGATCAGCGGGTTGCAGAGTCGGCCGCAAGACGGCAGAGAGATCTTGAAAGCCTGCCACTTGAAACAGAGGCGCGTGTATGAGTTTCACGTTGATTCCTCGCAGTTGTCGTTCCGATACCACTGTCCCTTCACTACAATTCGGTTGCCAATACTAAATCTAGACTGTACGGCGGTAGCGTAGAGGGCGATGGAAGATCTGTTCGGACTCGAGGCCTCGGACGACGTGCCGGAGGATGCCGGGTCGTCCCCCGCGAGAGCGCAGGCGAACGACGCGGCGGCGAGGGCCGCTCGGGCGGCGCGCGATGCCCAGCGGAGCCCCCTCGCCGTGCGCATGCGGCCGCGGTCCCTCGACGAGGTGGTCGGCCAGCAGCATCTGCTCGGCCGCGGATCGCCCCTGCGCCAGCTCGCGGCGGGGGCGTCGGACGGTCCGACGGGGCCTAGCTCCGTCATCCTCTGGGGGCCGCCCGGGACTGGCAAGACGACCCTCGCGCATGTCGTCGCGCGCGGCCCCGGGCGCAAGTTCGTCGAGCTCTCGGCGATCACCGCGGGAGTCAAGGACGTTCGGCGTGTCATGGACGAAGCGCTCACGGCGCGGGACCTCCACCGCATCACGACCGTTCTCTTCCTCGACGAGATCCACCGGTTCACGAAAGCCCAGCAGGACGCGCTCCTGCCCGGCGTCGAGAATCGCTGGGTCGTGCTCGTCGCAGCCACGACGGAGAATCCCTCGTTCTCGGTCGTCTCGCCGCTCCTCTCGCGATCGCTCCTCCTGACGCTTCAGCCCCTCACCGAGGACGACATCCGCGGGCTCCTCGTGCGCGCGGTGACCGATCCGCGCGGGCTGGGAGACGCCGTCGCCCTTTCCGACGACGCCGCCGATCACCTCGTGCGCCTCGCGGGCGGGGACGCGCGCCGCGCCCTCACGGCGCTCGAGGCGGCCGCCGCCGTCGCCCTCGACGAGGCAGTGCGGGCTTCCGAGTCCCCGGAGGCCGAGGAGGCGGACGGCACGGAGGACGACGGCGCGCCCGTCACTGTGGAGGTGCGGCACGCCGAGAAGGCCCTCGACGTGCATGCCGTCCGCTACGACCGCCAGGGCGACATGCACTACGACGTCATCAGCGCGTTCATCAAGTCGATCCGCGGCTCCGACGTCGACGCGGCCCTGCACTACCTTGCGAAGATGATCGAGGCGGGGGAGGACCCGCGGTTCATCGCCCGCCGCATCATCATCTCGGCGGCCGAGGACATCGGCATGGCGGATCCGACGGCGCTCCAGACCGCCGTCGCCGCGGCCCAGGCGGTCCAGCTCATCGGCATGCCCGAGGGGCGCATCGTGCTCGCGGAAGCCGTGGTGCACCTTGCGACGGCGCCCAAGTCCAACGCGTCGTACATGGGCATCAACGCCGCGATCGCGGACGTGCGGGCCGGCCTCGGAACCGGTGTTCCCGCCCACCTGCGCGATTCGCACTACGCGGGCGCAGGAAGGCTCGGCCATGGCGCAGGCTACGTCTATTCACATGACGCTCCGCACTCGGTGGCCCAGCAGCAGTACCCGCCCGACGACCTCGTGGGCCGCGACTATTACGTTCCGACCGGAAACGGGGCGGAGCGGGATATCGCCGCGCGGCTCGAGCGGCTGCGTTCGATCATCAGGGGAACCTGAGCACGCTCAGCACGTGGTAGGCTAGATGACCGTCTGGCACGTCCCGGACGCTCGTCCATGCCCAGGCACCTCTGGGCCGGGCGCGAGCGGAACCGGACGGCAGCTGATGGCAGCAGCGGGCCGAAGCTCTCCCACCTGGAGGCCAGGATCTACCGAACCGCCGCACTATGAAAGGACCCACGTGTCGAGCATTCGTGCCCGCCGTCAGACGCGCCTCTCGCGCTCTCTCGGCCTCGCGCTCACCCCGAAGGCCGCCAAGTACATGGAGCGCCGCCCGTACGGCCCCGGTGAGCACGGTCGCGCCCGCAAGAAGCAGGACTCGGACTACGCCGTCCGCCTTCGCGAGAAGCAGCGCCTCCGCGCGCAGTACGGCATCCGCGAGGCTCAGATGGCCCGCGCGTTCGAAGAGGCCAAGCGCACCAAGGGCCTGACCGGCGAGAACCTCATCGAGCTCCTCGAGATGCGCCTTGACGCCCTCGTGCTCCGCGCCGGCTTCGCCCGGACCATCGCCCAGGCCCGCCAGCTCGTCGTGCACCGCCACATCACCGTGGACGGCGCGCGCGTCGACCGCCCGTCGTTCCGCGTCTCCGAGGGCCAGCTCATCGGCGTTCACGAGCGGTCCGAGACGATGGCGCCGTTCCAGGTTGCCGCCGCCGGTGCCCACCGCGACGTGCTCCCGGCCGTCCCGGCGTACCTCGACGTGAAGCTCGAGTCCCTTCAGGCCCGCCTCGTGCGCCGCCCGAAGCGCTCCGAGGTCCCCGTGACCTGCGAAGAGCAGCTCGTCGTCGAGTACTACGCTCGCTGACCCAGGCGGCCTCTCCGGGCCGTCATCACGGAAGCCCGCGGCCTCGTGCCGCGGGCTTCCGTGCTTTCGGCGACCTCCGGCCGTCTCCCGTGCCCAGAGAGGCCGGAGCAGCACGTGAGCGCGCGTCCGCCGTCGCCTGTAAGGTAGCCAAGGGGCGTCGTGCGCAGCGATGCCCGTGAGGAGGGAATGTGTCCGGCTCCGACATCGCCGGCCTGATCGCGGCAGGCGTGTTCGCCGTGCTCGTGGCACTGCTCGCCGTCCCGATCGTGAAGCTCGGGCGGGTGTTCGACGAGCTGCGCAGCTCGATCCGGACCCTCTCCGACGGCGCGACGCCGCTCATGGACGAGGTTACCTCGACGGTGTCCACGACGCACGAGCAGCTCAAGAGGGTGGACGGGATCGCGGCCAACGTCTCGGACGCCACCGCGAACGTCTCCGCGCTCTCGTCCCTCGTCGCGGCGACGATCGGCTCTCCCCTCGTCAAGGTCGCATCCTTCACGTACGGGGTCCGCACCGCATGGTCCCAGCGTGAGGATTCCTCGAGGCCCTCGGGCCGGCGGAGCCGCTAGGACGCAGCCCATGAAGGCATCCACAGAAGGTGGCAACTCGTGAAACCGCTGTTCTGGCTCGCATTCGGCGGCGTCGTCGGTGCGATCGCCTACCGCAAGGTCCAGCAGCTGAGGGCGGCTCCGGCCGAAGGCGGGCTCAATCGGGCGCTCAACGGGGTCGCCGACTCGACGGCCCGGTTCGCCGACCACGTCAGGATCGCGATGGCAGAACGCGAGGCCGAGCTGCGAAAGGGCCTCGGGCTCGACGTGTAGGGCCCGTGCCGTTCGCGGAGAGTGCTCCGTTCAGGGCAGACTCAGGGCAGAATAGAACGTCGCGGTGTGCGTACGGCGCGCCGGCGGCCGGAACCGCGCGAGCGCGGCAACGACAGGATTCTCGGAAGGTAGAAGCACAGGCTATGAAGTCGCACGAGATCACCCGACGCTGGGTCGACTACTTCGTCAGCAAGGGGCACACGGCCGTGCCGTCGGCGTCGCTGGTCTCGAGCGACCCCTCGCTGCTCTTCACCGTGGCCGGCATGGTGCCGTTCATCCCCTACCTCACGGCCCGCGAGGAGCCGCCGTTCCCGCGCGCGACGAGCGTCCAGAAGTGCATCCGTACCGGCGACATCGACGAGGTCGGCAAGACCGCCCGCCACGGGACGTTCTTCCAGATGTGCGGCAACTTCTCCTTCGGGGACTACTTCAAAGAGGACGCGATCAGGTTCGCGTTCGATCTGCTCACCAAGGGCGTGGACGACGGCGGCTACGGACTTCCTGCCGAGCGGCTGTGGGTCACGGTCTACGAGGAGGACGACGAGGCCGAGCGCCTGTGGCTCGCGAACACGTCGATCCCCGCTTCGCGGATCCAGCGCATGGGCAAGAGCGACAACTACTGGTCGACGGGGCAGCCCGGTCCGGCCGGCCCGTGCTCCGAGATCTACTACGACCGCGGCCCCGCCTACGGCGTCGAGGGTGGGCCGGCGGTGGACGACAACCGCTACATCGAGATCTGGAACCTCGTGTTCATGCAGTACCAGATCGAAAATGTGCGCTCGAAGGTCGACTTCGACATCGTCGGCGAGCTGCCGAAGAAGAACATCGACACGGGCCTCGGCATGGAGCGCCTCGCGATGATCCTCCAGGGCGTCGAGAACATGTACGAGACCGACCAGGTGCGTCCGGTCATCGACAAGGCCGCCGAGCTCTCGGGCAAGGAGTACACGTCCGCAGAGACCGACGACGACCCGCACCACGCCGACGACGTGCGCATGCGCGTCGTGGCCGACCACGTGCGCTCGGCCCTCATGCTCATCACCGACGGCGTGACGCCGTCCAACGAAGGCCGCGGCTACGTGCTCCGCCGCCTCATCCGCCGCGCGGTGCGCGCCATGCGCCTCCTCGGCGTCGAGAAGCCGGTGCTGCCCGAGCTGCTCCCGGCGTCGCGCGACGCAATGAAGGGCGTCTACCCGCAGGTCGAGAAGGACTTCGACCGCATCAGCCGCATCGCCTACGGCGAGGAAAAGGCGTTCCTCCGCACGATCGCGGCCGGCACGGCGCGGCTCGACGAGGCCGTCAGGGTCGCGAAGGCCGAAGGCGCCGCGCTCTCGGGCGACGAGGCCTTCACGCTCCACGACACCTACGGGTTCCCGATCGACCTCACGCTCGAAATGGCGGAAGAGGCCGGGGTCGCGGTCGACGAGACCGGCTTCCGCGCGCTCATGGAGGACCAGCGCCAGCGTGCGCGGGCCGACGCGAAGGAAAAGAAGAGCGGCCACGCCGATCTCACCGTGTTCCAGGAGCTCCTGACTCAGGGCGAGACCGTGTTCACGGGCTACACCGAGCTCGAGGGCGAGTCGCGCGTCCGCGGGCTCCTCTCGAAGGGAACCCGGGTCGATCGTGCCGGGGCTGGCTCCGAGGTCGAGATCGTGCTGGACGAGACGCCGTTCTACGCGGAGGCGGGCGGCCAGGCGGCCGACACCGGGCTCATCACGGGCGATGGCTTCGTCGTCGAGATCCTCGACGTCCAGCGTCCCATCAAGGGGCTCAGCGTGCACAAGGCGATCGTCCGCGAAGGCGAGCTCCCCTCGACCGCTCTCGTGCGCACCGCCGTCGACCGCGAACGCCGCCACGCCGCCGAGCAGGCCCACACGGCGACCCACCTCGTCCACGCTGCCCTCCGGCAGATCCTCGGCCCCGAGGCCGTGCAGCGCGGCTCCTTCAACAAAGCGGGCTACCTGCGCTTCGACTTCGCGTGGGGCGAGCAGCTGAGCGGCGCAGCGAAGAGCGAGATCGAGGAGGTCTCGAACCTCGCGATCCGCGACAACTTCACGGTCAACACCGCGGAGATGCCGCTCGCCGAGGCGAAGGCGGCCGGCGCCATGGCCCTCTTCGGCGAGAACTACGGCTCGCGCGTGCGCGTCGTCGAGATCAACGGCCCATGGTCCATGGAACTCTGCGGCGGGACGCACGTCGACACGACCGCACTCATCGGCTCGCTCACCCTCCTGGGGGAGCAGTCCGTCGGTTCGGGCAACCGTCGCGTCGAGGCGTTCGTCGGCCTCGATGCGTTCCGCCACCAGGCCGCCGAGCGCGCACTCGTCTCGGAGCTCACCGAGATGTTCAAGGTCCCCGCGGGCCAGCTCACCGAGCGCATCGGCGCCACCCTCGCGAAGCTCAAGAACGCCGAGAAGGAGCTCGACCGGCTGCGCAAGGAGAAGCTCGCAGCGGCCGCCGCGTCGCTCGTCAGCTCGGCCAAGGAGGTGGGCGGCGTGCGTCTCATCACGCACGACGCCGGCCAGATCGGCTCGGCCGACGAACTGCGCGGCCTTGCCCTCGATCTGCGCGGGCGCCTCGACGGCGCGTCCGCGGGCGCCGCGGCGGTGGCCGTCGCGGGTGTCGCCAACGGGCGCCCCGCCGTCCTCGTTGCGACGAACGAGGCCGCCCGCGCCGCCGGCGTGAAGGCGGGCGCGCTCGTGCGGATCGCGGCCGGCGTGCTCGGCGGCGGGGGAGGCGGCAAGGACGACGTCGCGCAGGGCGGTGGCACCGACGCGTCGAAGGTCGTCGAGGCCCTCGGCGCCGTGGCGAACGCCGTCGCGACCCGCTGAGCCCGATCCCATGACCACCTCTGCGCCCGAAGGGCAGTCCACGGGCTTCGTGCGCGGCGTCCGCCTCGGGGTCGACGTCGGCGCCGTGCGGGTAGGCCTCGCGGCGTGCGATCCCGACGGGATCCTCGCGAGCCCCGTGCGGACGCTCTCGCGGGACGCGGCGAAGAATCGTGATATTCGCCTCATCACCCTCGAAGCGGAGGAGCGAAACGCGATTCAGCTGTTCGTCGGCCTGCCCCGAACGCTCAAAGGCACCGAGACGGCCTCCGCAGAGCTCGCGCGCGGCTACGCCGCGCGGCTCGCGGACAGTCTCGCTAACGCCGGAATCGCGTGCGAAGTGCGCCTCGTGGACGAGCGTCTCACGACCGTTGAAGCGCACCGAAGCCTCCGCTCGGCTGGCCTCTCGACCCGTGACCACCGTAGAGTGGTTGACCAAGTAGCCGCCGTCGGCATTCTCGAGCACGCGCTCACCATGCTTCGCCGAGGTCACGACAACGTCGGAGAACTCGTGCCACCGACGGCGGAGGAACATGGGGGGATCCACCGAGACGATCCGAACAGGAGCACGTAGCCAGGATGGACCCGCAGGACACGGATTTCCGGTCCACGCCCGAACAACCCCTGACTCGACGCGAGCTCAGGGCACGTGAGCGTGCCCAGGCCGAGGCGCAGCAGCGCATGCTCTCGGCCTCCGAGCGCACCGCACCTTCGCCGTCGAAGCCCTCGTCGTCGCGCGCGACGGCGGAACCTCCGAGAGCGTCCGCGGCGGGCGGCGAGACCACTCCGGCCCGCGCGGCCGACGAGGCGAGAGCCGCCTCTGCGGCACCGCCCGCCGGAACGACCGACGGCGGCACACCCGTCGGTGGCAGGGCCGGGGCCGGCGCGACAGGCGATTGGCCTGCGCCGCTTCCGGCATCCGCGACCCATCTCGCCGTCAAGGGCGCGCCGGTCTACGAGGTCGAGGAGCGCCTCGCGCTCGACCTCTACGGACCTGGCGGTCCTGCGGCGTCCGGACGGCGGGCGGCGCCTGCCGACGATTCAGGCCTCTCGGTGCTCAAGCGCGCGGAGGCGGTCCGCTCGGCCCGCTCGCGCGGCGGAGCCGCTGAGGGCGCGGCGTCCACGACATCGCTCGACCCGGGACCTGACCTCGCCGGCGGCGCATCCGACGTGATCGAAGGCCGGCACCGCAACGCTGCGCTCGGCCACCACGTCGGCGCGGCCGTCGCCGTCGTCGAACCCGCGACCGAGGCCCCGGCCACGGCGAGCCTCCCGGCGGCAGCCTTCACCGCACACGCGGACGTGGCCCACCCGTCGGCGGGCGCCCAACCCGCGCCGGACGTCGCTGCCCAACACCCCGAGCCCTCGACCGTGCATGAGACGGTCTTCGCGAACGCAGAGGTGGTCAAGGCCAAGCCACGGCGCTCGCGCCAGTTCAAGGCCCTCGTGACGATGGGCATCGCGCTCGCGCTCATCGTCACCGCGTGCTTCGTGGGCGCGGCGCTCCTGCGGCCGATCCTGGGCATGGACAAGGTCAGCGACTACCCGGGCCCGGGAACGGGTCAGGTCGTCTTGACGGTCCAGCCCGGGTCCGCGGCGCGCGCCGTCGCACAGGACCTCCAGCAGCAGGGGGTCATCGCGGACGTCGACACGTTCCTCAAGGCTCTCGCCGCGACGAATGCGAGCATCCACCCAGGCGACTTCACGTTCAAGAAGCAGATGAAGGCGTCCGACGCCGCTGCCATCCTCACGGACGACGGCTCCAAGGTCGTGTACATCGCACTCAGCGCGGGCCTCAGGATCAGCGAGTCCCTCGACGCGATCGCGAAGGCGGCACACATCGACCGCAAGGATCTCGATGCGCTCAATGCCCAGCCTGCCCAGTTCGGACTGCCAACGCAGGCGAAGAACCTCGAAGGCTATCTCGAGCCGGGGGAGTACAAGTTCCCTGTGGGGACGTCGGCCAAGGACATCCTGACGAAGCTCGTGAGCACGCGGCTCGACGAGCTCAAGCAGGACGGCATCACCGACCCCGCGAAGCAGTATGAGGTGCTCACCGTCGCGAGCATCGTCCAGGCAGAGGGCGGCCAGGCCGACTACGGCAACGTCGCGGGCGCGATCTACAACCGACTCAAGCCCAACGACCAGACCCGTGGCCTCGTCCAGTCCGATGCGACCGTCACGTACGGGCTCGGCACCAAGACGGTCCAGCTCACGGACGCGCAGAAGGCCGACGCCGGGAATCCCTACAACACGTATGTCCACCAGGGCCTGCCGCCGGGCCCGATCGGCTCGCCGGGCGCGAAGGCCGTCGCCGCCGCAGCGCACCCGACCGCGAACAGCTACTTGTTCTGGGTCACGGTCAACCTCGACACCGGGGAGACGAAGTTCGCCTCGACCTACGCCGAGCATCAGACGAACGTCGCCCAGTACCAGCAGTGGTGCACGGCGAACGCCGGGAAGTGCCAATGACCGCTGCTCGGCGCCAGGCCGCCGTGCTCGGCCACCCGATCGGCCATTCGCGCTCGCCCGCGCTGCACCGTGCCGCCTATGCGGCGCTCGGCGAGGACATCGACTACGGCTCGTTCGACCTCATCCCCGAGCAGCTCGGCGACTTCGTGCGCAGGGTGCGCGGCGAGCCCGGATGGTGCGGCCTGTCCGTGACCATGCCGCTCAAGTCGGCTCTCGTCGAGCACGTCGACAGGGTCGTCGGGCACGCCGCGCGCCTCGGCGCGCTCAACACGGTCGTGTTCGAGAGCTCGTCCTCGGGGGGTCCCACGCTCGTGGGGCACAATACGGACATTGCCGGCATCGTCGAGGCGTTCCGCCACGCGGGGGTCGAGCGCGCGGTGAGCCCCGTCGTCGTCGGCGCAGGCAACACGGCGCTAGCTGCCGTCGCAGCGGTCGCCGAGCTCGGGGCCACTTCGCTGCGCTTTCTCGTGCGCGATCCCGCGCGCGCCGGGGAGGCTGTTGGCCTCGCGGAGCGGCTGGGCCTCGCCGTCGCGCTCGAAGGCATCGCGGGCGGGGCCGCGGCCCTCGCGGCGGCCGACGTCGCCGTGAGCACGCTGCCCCCGCGCGCCGCCGACGGCCTCGCCGACGAACTGGCCAGCCTTCCGCGATCGGACGACGACGGCGGCGCGTTCGGTGGAGGCGTGTTGCTCGATGTCGCCTACGATCCGTGGCCGAGCAAGGCCGCGGTCGCGTGGGAGGAGCGGGGCGGGCGCGTGCTGCACGGCCTCGAGATGCTCGTCTACCAGGCCGTCGAGCAAATCGTCCTCTTCACGGGACGGGACGACGCGCGCTCGCGCGAAGTCATAGATGTGATGTGTGACTCAGTGGGCCTTCCGCGACGCACGCGGTAGCTGGCCCCCGTGGCAGGATGGATGGCATGTTGCGTTGGTTGACCGCCGGGGAGTCGCATGGTCCGGCACTCGTAGGAATCGTCGAGGGGCTTCCCGCTGGCGTGGAGCTTGTGAGCGAGGACATTCGCCGGGCCCTCGCCCGGCGCCGGCTCGGCTATGGCCGCGGCGCCCGGATGAAGTTCGAGCAGGACGAGGTCACGCTCCTCGGCGGCGTGCGGCACGGCCTCACACAGGGCGGCCCCGTGGCGATTCAGGTCGGCAACACCGAGTGGCCCAAGTGGGAACAGGTCATGTCTGCGGACCCGGTCGACCCGCTCGAGCTCGACGGCCTCGCGCGCAACGCCCCGCTCACCCGCCCTCGGCCGGGTCACGCCGATTTCACCGGCATGCAGAAGTACGGCTTCGACGATGCGCGCCCCGTGCTCGAACGCGCGTCCGCCCGTGAAACCGCCGCCCGGGTGGCCCTGGGTGCGGTGGCCTCGAATTTCCTCCGCCAGCTCGGCATCGAGCTCGTGAGCCACACGACGCAGATCGCCGGCGTGGCCGTGCCCGAGGACGCCCCGCTCCCGCTCCCGTCCGACGTCGATCTCCTCGACGACGACCCGCTGCGGTGTTTCCACCCCGAGACGTCGACGGCGATGGTCGACGAGGTCGACGCCGCCCACAAGGAAGGCGAGACGCTCGGCGGCGTGGTCGAGGTGCTCGCTTACGGGCTTCCGCCAGGCCTCGGCAGCTACGTGCACTGGGACCGTCGGCTCGACGCCCGCCTCGCGGGCGCGCTCATGGGCATTCAGGCCATCAAGGGGGTCGAGGTCGGCGACGGGTTCCGGACTGCCGCCCGCAGGGGTTCGCAGGCCCATGACGAGATCGTGCGCGACGAGTCCGGCAAGATCATCCGCTCGACCAACCGTGCGGGCGGCATCGAGGGCGGCATGAGCATCGGCGATGTCCTGCGTGTGCGGGCCGCGATGAAGCCCATCGCCACCGTTCCGCGCGCGCTCGGCACGATCGACATCGCCACAGGGGAGCTCGCAAAGGCCCACCACCAGCGCTCCGACGTGTGCGCCGTGCCCGCCGCCGGTGTCGTCGCCGAGGCGATGGTCGCCCTCGTCCTCGCCCAGTCGGTGCTCGAGAAGTTCGGCGGTGACTCGGTCGAGGAGACGAAGCGCAACCTCGCCTCGTTCCTCGACAGCATTCCGGCGTCCTTGGACTCGGTTGTCCGATGACCCCCGCACCGCACCCTGAGGGCGGGCGCGTCGTCGTGCTCATGGGCCCTATGGCGTCCGGCAAGTCGTCGGTAGGCGCGGCCCTCGCCTCGATCCTCGGTGCCGATTTTGTCGACACCGACGTGCGGATTGTCTCCAAGCACGGCCCGATCCCCGCGATCTTCGCCGCCCACGGCGAAGAGGGGTTTCGGGATCTTGAAGCGGAGGCCGTCGCCGAGGCCCTCGCAGAATGCCACCCGTCGGGGCTCGTCCTGGCCCTCGGCGGCGGCGCCGTGCTGCGGGCAGGAACCCGTGAGCGGCTCGCGGGCCACGATGTCGTGTACCTCGAGGTCGACTGGGACGACGTCGCCCCGCGGCTCGCGGGAAGCGAGGACCGGCCGCTGCTCCACGGCGAGGCCGAGCGTAGCTGGCGCGAGCTCATGGAACGGCGCCGGCCGGTCTACGAATCGGTGGCGACCATCCGCGTCTCGGCGGCGCACGCGACGGCCGACGACGTTGCACGCCGAGTCGCCTCCGAGCTTTCACCCGTTGAGAAGGAGCTGTCGCGTGAGCGACGAGACTGAGACCACGCAGACAGGCGCCGACACGATCATCAAGGTCACCGGATCGCAGCCCGGCGAGAACTACGACGTCCTCGTCGGGAACGGCCTCCTCGATCGGCTCGGGCCGATTCTGGGCGAGCGCGTCAAACGCGTGCTCGTGATCCACCCCCGTGCGCTGCGCGCGACCGGCGACGCCGTGCGGGAGTCGCTCGCGGGGGATGGCTTCACGGCCCTCACCGCCGAGATTCCCGACGCCGAAGAGGGCAAGCACATTCAGGTGGCGGCCTTCTGCTGGCAGGTGCTCGGCCAGAACGACTTCACGCGCTCGGACGCCATCGTGTCTGTCGGCGGGGGAGCGGTGACCGATCTCGCGGGCTTCGTGGCCGCTACGTGGCTCCGGGGCGTGCGCGTCGTGCACCTTCCGACGAGCCTGCTCGGCATGGTCGACGCCTCCGTGGGCGGGAAAACCGGAATCAACACGGCGGAGGGGAAGAACCTCGTGGGGTCCTTCCACCCGCCCGCAGCTGTGCTCGCGGACCTCGACGCCCTCGCGACCCTCCCGCGCAACGAACTTGTCTCGGGCCTCGCGGAGGTCGTGAAGTGCGGCTTCATCGCGGATCCGGCCATCCTCGATCTCATCGAACGAGACCCCGCCGGCGCGGTTGACCCCTCCTCCGCGACGCTGCGAGAGCTCATCGAGCGGGCCATCGCCGTCAAGGCCAGCGTCGTCTCGAGCGACCTCAAGGAAAGCGGACTTCGGGAGATCCTCAACTACGGTCACACCCTCGGGCACGCGATCGAGCTGGCCGAGCGATACCAGTGGCGGCACGGAGCGGCCGTGAGCGTCGGCATGATGTTCGCGGCTGAGCTCGCGAGGAGCGTGGGGCGGCTCGACGACGCCGTTGCCGACCGCCATCGGACCATCCTCGAAGGCCTCGGCCTCCCCACGTCCTACCGGGGCGATCGCTGGCAGGCCCTCCTCGACGGCATGCGCCGCGACAAGAAGTCCCGCGGCGACCTGCTTCGCTTCGTTGTCCTCGATGACGTCGCGCGTCCCGGGATCCTCGAGGTCCCTGACACGTCGCTCCTGTTCGCCGCCTACCAGGAGATCGCCTCGTGATGATCGAGCGCCGCGAATGGCCCGACGCCGGATTTCCGGGGGTCGCCGTCGACCCCGAAACCCTCAACGCCGTCGTCGTCGACGAGGAGCGCTGCCATTCCGCCCTTGAGGCGAGCGGGTCGCTCGAGGACCGTGCCGTCGTCGAACTCGCACGCGGCCATGTCAACGAAGCCGCCGAGCTCATCGTCGAGGCGCGGTACACCGATCCCGAGTCGTTCCACCTCAAGGTCCTCGAGCTCGACGTGCTGCGCCTCGGCAACCGTAACGACCGAGCCCTCGAACGCGCGCGCCAGATCCTCACCGAGGTCAAGGGGACCCGCCGCGAGGCGACGGCCCAGCAGTACCTCGGCAAGATCCAGTTCACGCGGGGCCACTTCGCCGCCGCCGAGGACGCGTTCGCGAGGGCGCTTGAGCTGAGGGTCGCGGACGCCGCCGACGCGAGCCTCATCTATTCGAGTACGGTCGCGCTCGGCCGGGCCCGCGAAGAGCGCTTCGGCACGGCCTGACGGCGCCGCCGACCGCCGGTCGGCGGCCCCGGGCCGGACCGCGTTCGCGGCACGGGTAGAATAGTCCCCGGATTTCCGCGCGTGCCCCCCATCAGGTGCCGGCGCCGCGGCACGCACGAAGAGAGGGATACGTGGCTACGACCAACGACATCAAGAACGGCACCGTCCTCAGCATTGACGGACAGCTGTGGAACGTCATCGAGTTCCAGCACGTCAAGCCGGGCAAGGGCGGCGCGTTCGTCCGGACGAAGCTTCGCAACGTCACGTCGGGCAAGGTCGTGGACCGCACGTTCAACGCGGGCGCCAAGATCGACACGGCGACCGTGGACCGCCGCGACTACCAGTACCTGTACAAGGACGGCGCGGACTTCGTGTTCATGGACACGGCAGACTACGACCAGATCCACCTCTCGACCGAGGCCGTCGGCGGCGCCGCGAACTTCATGCTCGAGAACCAGACGGTCCTCATCGCGCTCCACAACGGCGAAGCGCTCTACATCGAGCTCCCGCCGAGCGTCGTCCTCGAGATCACCTACACCGAGCCCGGCCTCCAGGGCGACCGCTCGTCCGCAGGCACGAAGCCCGCGACGCTCGAAACCGGCTACGAGATCCAGGTCCCGCTCTTCGTCGAGACCGGGACCAAGGTCAAGGTCGACACCCGCGACGGCAGCTACCTGGGACGTGTCAACGACTAGTGAGCGCCCGCGGCAAGGCCCGGAGCCGGGCCCTCGATATCCTCTTCGAGGCTGAGCAGCGGGGGGCTGCGCCCTCCGACGTCATCCAGCGGCGTCTCGAGAAGACCGAACAGCAGATCAACCCGTACACCGAGGAGATCGTGGCCGGGGTCGTCTCGAAGCAGTCCCAGATCGACGAGATCATCAGCACCTACGCGCGCGGGTGGACGCTCGACCGCATGCCAGCGGTCGACCGCATCATCTTGCGCATCGGCACGTGGGAGCTCCTCTACAACGACGACGTGCCCGACGGGGTTGCCGTGAGCGAGGCCGTCGCGCTTGCGCGCACGATGTCGACCGACGACTCGCCGAACTTCGTCAACGGCCTGCTCGGCACCCTGCAGACGCTCAAGCCGACGCTGCTCGCCTGACGACGGGCCGAAAGCAACGCCCGGCGGGGCAGTTCAGGGAGCTACCACGGCTTCCCTGAGCCGCCCCGCTTCGCGCAGGAGCTCTTGTTCGGCCAGCACGTACCCCCTCACATCGCGCCCGCTCACGGCCCTCTGGCGCGTGTAGGCGAGATCGGTCGCGACGCGGATGAACCGGCGCATCGCGTCGCCGCGCCCGCGCGAGACGGCCCATCGCATACCCGCGCTCCGTCCGCGAGGCGTCGCGAGCATGTCCACCTCGAGGGGCGTGAACCACCCGGCAGCGGCGTACTCGGCGAGCCGGCGATGCGTGAGCCGCGCGTCGGACCGCCGCAGGAGATAGACGCACGCGATCGCGACGCCGAACAGCGGGACTTCGATCGCGGCATAGACGAGGAAGAAGCGGTCGCCGGAGCTGTTCCAGAGCCGGTGCAGGAGCATCGCCGGGACGAGCCCGACGACGAAGGCGGCCATGCCGAGGGCCGCGTTCCAGCGACGCGCCGCGAAGCCCATGACGGCGCCGAGGGTGCCGGTGAACATCGCGTGCGCGAAGGGCGAGAGGATTCCGCGGAGCATGAAGACGACGACGAGCTCCGCCGTCGAGCCGTCCCCGCCGTCGAACGCGCGGCCGAAATAGAGGATGTTCTCGGTGAACGCGAATCCGGCCGCGATCGTCATGCCGTAGACAACGCCGTCGATCGGACCGTCGAAGTACTTGCGGGCGACGAGGAACAGCACGAGCAGGCCCAGGCCCTTGGAGATCTCCTCGACGAAGGGGGCCTCGACCGTCGCGAGGAAGAGCCGCGTCGCGTCCCGCCCGGCCGGGTGGGGCCCGAACACCGCGACGAAGGCGGGCTGCACGAGCGTCGTCGTGGCAATCGAGACGACGGCTCCCCACGCGAGCGCGAACGCGAGGAGCCGCTTGGGCTCGGGCTCCCAGCGGTCCACGATCGCGACCGTTCCGAGCACGACGGCGAGCGGGACGAGCGAGAGCACGAAGCCGATCGCGAAGCCCGCGCTCCCGGTCGACGAGAGCAGGAAGGGGATGACGAGGGCGAGCCCCGCGAGGACGAGGACGCCGCCTCCGAGGAGGAGGGCCGTGATGCCGGGGGACTCGCGCCGTCTCGGCCTCGGAACAGGCACGTTCCAGACCGCCTGGGGCGGAAGGCCAGGGCGCTGACCCGGGGGCGGCGGGGGCCAGGGGGCGTTGCTCGACATGCCCCAAGGCTAACCGGCGGCTCGGACACGTTGCTGCGCACGCTCCCGCTTGTGGGCGTCGGGATCGGAGCGCCGGCCCCTGTGATAGTTTGGAATGCGGTTCAGCCGTTTCAACCTTTTAATTCCGTCCTGTGAGGCGGGGAAGGGGTTCTGCCATGGCACACGCCACTGCAGACGAGGGAGCATCCGGGACCGCCGCCTCGGCGCACGCCGCGCCGCTTGGCCGCGTCGTCCTGAACGCTGCGGATATCGACCGCGCCCTCACGCGCATCGCGCACGAGATCCTCGAGGCCAACAAGGGCCCGCAGGACGTCGTCCTCCTCGGCATCCCGCGCCGCGGGTATCCGCTGGCCGTGCGCCTCGCTCACAAGCTCGCGGCCGCCGACCCGAGCGTCGTCGCCGAGCAGATCATCGGCCAGCTCGACATCACGATGTTCCGCGACGACCTCTCGCGGCAGCCGACGCGCCAGCCGGAACGCACCAAGCTCCCGCCTCAGGGTATCGACAACAAAGTCGTCGTCCTGGTCGACGATGTCCTCTACTCGGGCCGGACCATCCGCGCCGCCCTCGATGCGCTCGTGGATCTGGGCCGCCCGCGGATCGTGCGCCTCGCCGTCCTCGTCGACCGAGGCCACCGCGAGCTGCCCATCCGTGCGGACCACGTCGGCAAGAATCTCCCGACGTCGGCCTCCGAGAAGGTTCGCGTGCGCCTTGCCGAAGTCGACGGAACGCCCGGGTCGGAATTCGTCGAGGACCACGTCGCGATCGAGGCGCCGCGGGCATCCGCCACAGCCGAAGGACAGGAAGCCCGCGCGTGAAGCACCTCCTCTCGACGCGTGACCTGACCGCCGCCGAGGCCATCCAGATCCTCGACACCGCCGAGGAGATGGCGGCCGTCAACGACCGCGAGGTCAAGAAGCTCCCGGCGCTGCGCGGCCGGACGGTCGTGAACCTGTTCTTCGAGGATTCGACGCGCACGCGGATCTCCTTCGAGGCGGCCGCGAAGCGGCTCTCGGCCGACGTCATCAACTTCGCCGCGAAGGGCTCCTCCGTGTCGAAGGGCGAGTCGCTCAAAGACACGGCCCAGACGCTCGAAGCGATCGGCGCGGACGCCGTCGTCATCCGCCATCCCGCATCCGGCGCGCCGCACCGGCTCGCGACGACGGACTGGATCGACGCAGCCGTCGTCAACGCGGGTGACGGCACGCACGAGCATCCCACGCAGGCGCTCCTCGACGCGTTCACACTTCGGCGCCACCGCGCCCAGGTGGCCGGCGTCGACTCGGCCGGCGCCGACCTCGCGGGAACCCGCGTCGTGATCGTGGGGGACATCCTCCACTCGCGCGTGGCGCGCTCGAACGTGTGGCTCCTCACGACGCTCGGCGCGCACGTCACGCTCGTGGCCCCGCCCACACTCCTCCCGTTCGGCGTCGAGCACTGGCCGTGCAACGTGAGCTACGACCTCGACGGCGCCCTCGCCGGCGCGCCGGATGCCGTCATGATGCTGCGCGTCCAGGCCGAGCGCATGAATGCCTCCTACTTCCCCTCGACGGCCGAGTATTCGCGGCTGTGGGGCCTCGGGGACGAACGGTTCGCACGCTTCTCCGCCCCCGAGCTCAAGGACACCGTCATCCTGCACCCGGGCCCCATGGTCCGCGGCCTCGAGATTTCCTCGGCCGCCGCGGACTCGGAGCGTTCCCAGGTTCTGCGCCAGGTGGCCAACGGCGTCTCCGTGCGCATGGCCGTCCTCTATCTGCTCATGTCTGCGAAGGAGTTTGCCTCATGACCCGCGATGCCAACGCTGCGCCCGCGTACCTTCTCCGGGGCGCGGCCCTCTACGGCGGCGAGCGTGGGGACATCCTCGTCGAGAACGGCCGGATCTCTGCCGTCGGCGCGCTCGGCGACGGGAATGGCGCGAAGGTCATCGACGCCGACGGGCTAGTGGCGCTCCCGGGCTTCGTGGACGTTCACACCCATCTGCGCGAGCCGGGCCGCGAGGACGCCGAGACCGTAGAAACAGGGTCACGGGCCGCCGCGCTCGGCGGCTACACCGCGGTGCACGCGATGGCGAACAGCAATCCCGTCGCCGACACGGCCGGCGTCGTCGAGCAGGTCCACAGCCTCGGCCGCCGTGCGGGCTGGGTGGACGTCCGCCCGGTGGGTGCCGTCACCGTGGGCCTTGGGGGAACCCAGCTCGCCGAACTCGGCGCCATGGCCGGCTCTGCGGCCCGCGTGCGCATGTTCTCGGACGACGGCATCTGCGTGCACGATCCCGTCCTCATGCGGCGGGCCCTCGAATACGTCAAGGCATTCGACGGCGTCGTGGCCCAGCACGCGCAGGAGCCCCGGCTCACCGCGGGCGCCCAGATGAACGAGGGCGCTGTCTCAGCGGTCCTCGGCCTCCCCGGCTGGCCCGCGGTCGCGGAGGAGAGCATCATCGCGCGGGACGTGCTGCTCGCCCAGCACGTCGGCTCCCGCCTGCATGTGTGCCACGTCTCGACTGCGGGCTCGGTCGAGATCGTGCGATGGGCCAAGTCGCGCGGCATTGCCGTGACGGCCGAGGTGACCCCGCACCACCTGTGGCTCACCGACGAGCTCGTGCGCAGCTACGACCCCGTCTACAAGGTCAACCCGCCCCTCCGTACGCAAGAGGACGTCGAGGCGCTTCGGGCCGCCCTCGCAGACGGCACGATCGACGTCGTCGGCACCGACCACGCGCCCCACCCGAGCGAGCACAAGGAATGCGAGTGGGCGCAGGCGGCCATGGGCATGACCGGCCTCGAGACGGCGCTCTCCGTCGTCCAGCACACGATGGTCGAGACCGGCCTCCTCGACTGGCGCGGCGTCGCGCGCGCCATGTCGGAGGTCCCTGCCCTGATCGGGCGGGTTGCCGACCAGGGCCGGCCGCTCGCCGCGGGGGAGCCCGCGAACCTCGTGCTCGTCGACCCGGCGGCCCGGTGGACCGTTGACCCGTCGCTCCAGGCGACCAAGGGCCGCAACTCGCCCTTCGCGGGCCGCGAGCTGCCGGGGCGCATCGTCGCGACGTTCTTCCGCGGCCACCCGACGGTGCTCGACGGCGCGCTCAACGAGCCTCACCCAGGCTCGGCCGAGGAGAACTGATGGAACGCGTGCTCCCGGCGCTCGTCATGCTCGCCGCCGCGGTCGCGATCGCCGCGCTCCTGTGGGTCGGCTGGCGCGGGCGCAAGCGGCGGCAGGCCGACGTCCCGGTGCCCGTGCCGCTCCCGGCCGACCCGGGGGCGGAGCGCTTCCGCGCCGAGGGCCACTACGTCACGACGACGACGGCGGGCGATTGGCTCGACCGGATCGCCGTACACGGGCTTGGCCTCAGGACGCCGGCCGACGCGGCCGTGTTCGACGGCGGCGTCCTGTTCGACAGGTCCGGCTCGGGCCCGCTGTGGGTCCCCGCCGCGGACCTCTCGGACGTGCGGCTCGAAGGCGGCATGGCCGGAAAGTTCGTCGAGCCGGGCGGGCTCGTCGTGCTCGGCTGGAAGCTCGGCGAGAAGGACGTCGACACGGGCTTCCGCACACGGCGCCCCGACGAGCGGGACGCCCTCGTTTCAGCGATCGAAGACCTCATTGCCGTGGGGCGCCCTCGGGGCGCCGAGCCCGGGCAGGACCAGGAAGAAGAGTAAAGGTGACTGAAATCAGAAAGTCGGTGCCGCAGAAGAACACGCCGGCCGTGCTCGTGCTCGAGGACGGCCGCGTGTTCCGCGGCCGCGCCTATGGCGCCGTCGGCACGACGCTCGGCGAGGCCGTCTTCGCAACCGGGATGACCGGCTACCAGGAGACCCTCACCGACCCCTCCTACGACCGGCAGATCGTCGTCCAGACCGCGCCGCACATCGGAAACACGGGCGTCAACAGCGACGATCCCGAGTCGCGCCGCATCTGGGTCGCGGGATACGTTGTGCGGGACCCCGCGCGTCGTCCGTCGAACTGGCGTGCTGAAGGCAGCCTCGACGAGGAACTCGTCCGCCAGGGCATCGTGGGCATCCAGGGAATCGACACGCGCGCCGTCACGCGTCACCTCCGTGAGCACCGCACGATGCGCGCGGGCATCTTCTCGGGCCCGGCAGCCGAGCGCACCGACCGCGAGCTCGTCGACGAGGTCCTCGCGAGCGCGCCCATGGAGGGTTCGCGTCTCGCCGAGGAAGTGAGCGTGGAGAGCGCATACACCGTCGAGCCGAGCGACCACGGCTGGGAGGGCGAGCCCCGGTTCTCGATCGCGGCCATCGACCTCGGCATCAAGGCCATGACGCCGCAGCGCTTCGCTGAGCGCGGCGTGCGCGTGCACGTCCTGCCGGCCACCTCGACGCTTGACGACGTCAAGGCGGTCAGCCCCGATGGCTTCTTCATGTCGAACGGGCCGGGCGACCCTGCCACGGCGGACGCCCAGGTCAGCCTCCTGCGCTCGGTGCTCGACGAGAAGATCCCGTACTTCGGCATCTGCTTCGGCAACCAGATCCTCGGGCGGGCGCTCGGCTTCGGCACGTACAAGCTCCGCTACGGCCACCGTGGCATCAACCAGCCGGTCATGGACCGCCGCACCGGCAAGGTCGAGATCACGAGCCAGAACCACGGCTTCGCGGTCGATGCCCCGCTCGATGGCCCGACCACGGCGCCCGAGGCGCATTACGGGCGCGTCGAGGTGAGCCACGTGAGCCTCAACGACCAGGTCGTCGAAGGCCTCGCGTGCCTCGACATCCCGGCGTTCTCGGTCCAGTACCACCCCGAAGCCGCGGCAGGCCCCCACGACGCCGCGTACCTGTTCGATCGGTTCATCGACCTCATGGAAGGCCAGCGCTCGGCGGGCGCCGAGGGCGACGGTCAGAGCCAGAAGACCTCTCAGAGCGAGGAAGCGAAGTAATGCCGAAGCGTACAGACCTCACAAGCGTCCTCGTCATCGGCTCCGGCCCGATCGTCATCGGGCAGGCCGCCGAGTTCGACTACTCGGGCACCCAGGCCCTCCGGGTGCTCAAGGAGGAGGGACTCCGCGTCATCCTCGTCAACTCGAACCCGGCCACGATCATGACCGACCCCGAGTTCGCCGACGCGACGTATGTCGAGCCGATCACGCCCGAGGTCGTCGAGAAGATCATCGCGAAGGAGCGCCCCGACGCGATCCTGCCGACGCTGGGTGGCCAGACGGCCCTCAACACGGCCATCGCGCTCGACAAGAACGGCGTCCTCGCGAAGTACGGCGTCGAGCTCATCGGGGCGAACATCGAGGCGATCGAGCTCGGCGAAGACCGCGAGAAGTTCAAGGGCGTCGTCGAGCGCTGCGGCGCCGAGTCTGCCCGGAGTGAGATCGTGCACTCCATCGACGAAGCCCTCGCCGCCGCCGAGACGCTTGGCTACCCGCTCGTGGTCCGCCCGTCCTTCACGATGGGCGGGCTCGGCTCGGGCTTCGCGTACACCGAGGAAGACCTGCGCCGCATCGTCGGCCAGGGCCTGCTCTACAGCCCGACCACCGAGGTGCTCCTCGAGGAGAGCATCCTCGGCTGGAAGGAGTACGAGCTCGAGATGATGCGCGACAAGAACGACAACGTGGTGGTCGTGTGCTCGATCGAGAACTTCGACCCCGTCGGAGTCCACACGGGCGACTCGATCACGGTCGCACCCGCGCTGACCCTCACCGATCGCGAGTACCAGAAGCTGCGCGACGTCGCGATCGCCGTCATCCGCGAGGTCGGCGTCGACACGGGCGGGTGCAACATCCAGTTCGCCGTCGACCCGAAGACGGGCCGCATCATCGTCATCGAGATGAACCCGCGCGTCTCCCGCTCGTCGGCGCTGGCCTCGAAGGCCACGGGCTTCGCGATTGCGAAGATCGCGACGAAGCTCTCCCTCGGCTACACGCTCGACGAGATCCCGAACGACATCACGCAGAAGACGCCGGCGAGCTTCGAGCCGACGCTCGACTACGTCGTCGTCAAGGTCCCGCGCTTCGCGTTCGAGAAGTTCCCGGCCGCGGATCCGACGCTCACGACCACGATGAAGAGCGTGGGCGAGGCCATGGCCCTCGGGCGCAACTTCACCGAGGCGCTCCAGAAGGCCCTGCGCTCGCTCGAGCAGCGCGGCGCGCAGCTCGAGTTCGCCCCCGTGCCCGAGTGGGAGGTCGCCGAGCTCGTCGAGAAGGCCAAGCGCCCCACGACGGACCGCCTCAAGCAGGTCCAGCGCGCTCTTCTCGGTGGCGCGAGCGTCGAAGAGCTGCACGCCGCGACCGGCATCGACCCGTGGTTCCTCGACCAGCTCCAGCTCCTCAACGAGGTCGCGGCGGAGATCAAGGCCGCCCCGGCGCTCACCGAGGACATCCTGCGGCTCGCGAAGCGGCACGGCTTCTCTGACGAGCAGATCGGCGCGCTCACGCACCACTCCGAAGACGTCGTCCGCGGCGTGCGGCAGGCGCTCGGGGTGCGTCCGGTCTACAAGACCGTGGACACGTGCGCGGCCGAGTTCGCGGCGTACACGCCGTACCACTACTCGTCCTACGACGAGGAGGACGAGGTCGGCCTCCACCCGAAGCCGTCGATCGTCATCCTCGGCTCAGGCCCGAACCGCATCGGCCAGGGCATCGAGTTCGACTACTCGTGCGTCCACGCTTCCATGGCCCTCCGCAAGGCGGGCTTCGAGACGGTCATGGTCAATTGCAACCCCGAGACGGTTTCGACCGACTACGACGTCTCGACGCGCCTCTACTTCGAGCCCCTCACGCTCGAGGACGTCCTCGAGGTCATCGCGGCGGAGGAGCGCACGGGCGGCGTCATGGGCGTGTTCGTCCAGCTCGGCGGCCAGACCCCGCTCAAGCTCGCGCAGCAGCTCGCCGACGCGGGCGTCCCGATTCTCGGCACGTCGCCCGAGGCCATCGACCTCGCCGAGCATCGCGGCGCCTTTGCGAAGGTGCTCGACGACGCCGGGCTCATCTCTCCCAAGAACGGCACAGCCGTCTCCTTCGACGAGGCGAAGCGCATCGCGGACGAGATCGGCTACCCGGTCCTCGTCCGCCCGTCGTACGTGCTCGGCGGCCGGGGCATGGAGATCGTCTACGACGAGGCCAACCTGCACCGCTACATCGAGAACGCGACCGAGATCACGCCGGACCACCCCGTGCTCATCGACCGCTTCCTCGAAGACGCCGTGGAGATCGACGTCGACGCGCTCTACGACGGCCGCGACCTGTATCTCGGCGGCATCATGGAGCACATCGAGGAGGCCGGCATCCACTCCGGCGACTCGGCGTGCGTCCTGCCGCCCGTGACGCTCGGGCAGAACGTGCTCGACCGAGTCCGCACGGCGACGCTCGCGATCGCCGAGGGCGTCGGGGTGCGGGGGCTCATCAACATCCAGTTCGCCCTCGCGTCGGACGTGCTCTACGTGCTCGAGGCCAACCCGCGCGCGTCCCGCACGGTCCCGTTCGTCTCGAAGGCCACAGGCGTGCAGCTCGCCAAGGCGGCCGCGCTCATCGGCACGGGCGTGTCGATCCACCAGCTCCGCACGGCGTATCACATGCTCCCGGAGAACGGTGACGGCGCCGAGCTCAACCCGAACGCCGCGGTAGCGGTCAAGGAGGCCGTCCTGCCGTTCAGCCGCTTCCGGACCCCCGAGGGCACGGTCGTCGACAGCCTGCTCGGCCCCGAGATGCGCTCGACCGGCGAGGTCATGGGCATCGACAAGCATTTCGACACGGCGTTCGCGAAGAGCCAGGCAGGTGCCAACAACGCCCTCCCGACCTCCGGCCGCGTCTTTGTCTCGGTTGCGAACCGGGACAAGCGCTCGGTGATCCTCGGCGTCAAAAAGCTCGCGGACCTCGGCTTCGAGATCGTCTCGACCGGCGGAACCGCCGCTGTGCTCCAGCGGAACGGCATCCAGGCGACGGTCGTCCGCAAGGTCGGCGAAGGTCCCGGCCCTGCCGGTGCGGATGGCGGCCAGGGCACGATCGTTGACCTCATCAACGACGGCCAGATCGACATGGTCTTCAACACGCCGTCGGGCGGGGCGGCACGCGGGGACGGCTACGAGATTCGCGCGGCCGCGACGTCCAATGGCAAGCCGTGCATCACGACCGTCGCCGAATTCAACTTCGCGGTCCTCGCAATCGAGGCCATGCGGCAGTTCGAGTGGGGCGTCACGAGCCTTCAGGAGCACGAGGCGCGCCTTCGTGGGGGCACGGTGGATGGGACGGGCCCGAGCAGCGCCGGCGGGCCCGGAAGCGCCGAGGCGAGCTCCGAAGAGCCGGCCAATGTCTGACGCCGCGGCCGGCGTCGAGCAGCTCGACCACGCGTCGCGCCGTGCGCCCTTCGGTGCGCGGCTCGGCGCGGCCATGCGCGAGCGCGGGCCGCTGTGCGTCGGCATCGATCCGCACCCGTCGCTCCTGGCCGCGTGGGGACTGGCCGACGACGCCGATGGGCTGCGCCGCTTCTCCCTCGCCGTGGTGGCCGCCGTGGCAGATCTCGCGGCCGCGCTCAAGCCGCAGGTTGCGCTCTACGAGCGCCACGGCTCGGCGGGGCTCGCGGTGCTCGAGGAGGTGCTGGCGGCGTCGGCCGAAGCCGGAGTGCTGAGCATCGCCGACGCCAAGCGGGGGGACATCGGGTCGACGATGGCGGCCTACGCCGACGCGTGGCTCGGCGAGGGCTCGCCTCTCGCCGCCGATGCGGTGACGCTGAGCCCGTATCTCGGCTTCGAGTCCCTCCGGCCAGCGCTCGAGACGGCCGCGGCGACGGGCCGAGGCGTCTTCGTCCTGGCCCTCACGTCCAATCCCGAGGGCGCCTCCGTGCAGCACGTGGGCGGCGCCCAGTCGGTCGCCAAGGCGATCTGCGAGGCCGCGGCTGAAGAGAACGGCCGCTACGCGGGAGAGCCGCTCGGCAGCGTAGGGCTCGTCGTCGGCGCAACGGTGGGCGACGCCGTCGAACGCCTCGGCCTCGACCTCGCCGCGGTGCGCGGTCCGCTCCTTGCGCCGGGTCTCGGGGCCCAGGGCGCGACGGGGAGCGCGCTCCGCGCCGCGTTCGGAGACGCGTATCCGCAGGTGCTCGGCACGTCGAGCCGGGACATCCTCGCGGGCGGCCCGCACCGCGCCGGCCTGCGCGAGCGCGCCGAGAGGACCCTCGCGGACCTCGTCGACGCGGGGTGAGCCCCAGGAGCCCGGGCGGCGAACTTCGCGGGCTCGCCGCACATTGCCATGCGGGGACGTTCGGGACTAGGTTCTGTGTCATCCGTGTGGGGGTGCGCGCGACGCCGAGCTGGGAGGCGACCATGGGACTCAATCCCCTGACGTCCGAAGAACGACGAGAGGCCGTGTCCAAAGCCACGGCGGCCCGCGCCCGCCGGGCCGAGGTGAAGGCTGCTCTCAAGGCGGGCGCGCTCTCGCTTGACAAGCTCTTCCGGCAGGCCGAAGAGGACGAGGCGCTGGCTCGGCTCAAGGTCACGGATATGCTCGAGGCCTTCCACGGCATCGGCCCCGTCCGCTCGCTCGCGATTTTGGACCATCTCGGCATCGCGCCGAGCCGTCGGCTGCGGGGCCTGGGCGTGCACCAGCGGCAGGCGCTGATAGATTTTCTCGAGGCGCATTAACGGTCCGCGCGGCCGCCGTGCGCCCGGACCTCATAGGCAAGGAGCACGGAAACAGGCGTGGACACGACAAAGGGCACATCGGGAACCGACGCCTCGAACGGCGAGGAGCCGGCGGCGCGCGCGAAGACAACCGGGCTCACAGTGCTCGCCGGGCCGACGGCCGTCGGCAAGGGGACGGTGTCCACCTATATTCGCGACAATTACCCCGAGGTGTGGCTCTCGGTCTCGGCGACGACGCGACCCGCGCGTCCGGGCGAGATCGACGGCGTCCACTACTTCTTCAAGGCCCCCGAGGAGTTCGACAGGCTCGTCGACGAGGGCGCGTTCCTCGAGTGGGCCGTCGTCCACGGGCACAACCGCTACGGGACGCTCCGGGCCTCGGTCGACGCCGCGATTGCCGACGGCAAGGCCGTCCTGCTCGAGATCGACCTGCAGGGCGCGCGCCAGGTCAAGGCTGCGATGCCGGAGGCACGCTTCGTGTTCCTCGCGCCTCCCAGCTGGGACGAAATGGTGCGCCGGCTCGTGGGCCGCGGCACGGAAACGGCCGAAGAACAGCAGCGCCGTCTCGAAACGGCTAAAATAGAACTCGCTGCCGAGCCGGAGTTCGATTTCACCGTCGTCAACGACGACGTCCGGCGTGCGGCAGACGAGCTTGTTTCACTCATGGGCCTGACCCCTCACACGCGCCAGTCGGCGCGCTGACGGCCGTCCAGACCTACCGCCAAGTGCATTGGAGAAATGTCGTGTCCTCTCACCCCGAAGGAATCATCAACCCGCCGATCGATGATCTGCTCACGAAGTCGGACTCGAAGTACGGGCTCGTGATCTTCGGGGCCAAGCGCGCCCGCCAGATCAACGCGTACTACGCCCAGCTCCACGAGGGCCTCTTCGAGTACGTGGGCCCGCTCGTCGACACGAAGCTCAACGAGAAGCCGCTTTCGATCGCGCTGCGCGAGATCAACGACGGCCTGCTCGTCGCGAAGCGCCCTGAGGGCGACGGCGAAGCCCAGCAGGACTAGCGCGGACCGCAGGGACAGACAGGGGAGGGGCTCGTGCGCGTCGTGGTCGGCGTAGGCGGCGGCATCGCCGCCTACAAGGCGGCATCGCTCGTGCGCCTCTTCACGGAGGCGGGGCATGACGTCACCGTCGTTCCCACCGAGTCGGCCCTCGCGTTCGTCGGCAAGGCCACGTGGGAGGCCCTTTCGGGCAAGCCCGTGCGCACGAGCGTCTTCGAGGCCGTCGAGACGGTCAACCACGTGCGGCTCGGGCACGAGGCGGAGCTCATCGTCGTCGCCCCCGCGACGGCGGATCTCCTCGCGCGGGCCGCGGGCGGGCACGCCGACGACCTCCTGACCAACGCGCTCCTCATGGCGCGCTGCCCGGTTCTCATGGCCCCGGCCATGCACACCGAGATGTGGCGCCACCCCGCAACCCGGGCGAACGTCGAGACGCTGCGTTCGCGCGGCGTCGTCGTCCTGGATCCCGCCGAGGGCCGGCTCACCGGCAAGGACAGCGGCCCCGGGCGGCTGCGCGAGCCGGAGGAGATCTTCTCCGCCGCGCTCGCGCTTGCCTCGCGACGTGAGCTGGGCGACGACCAGACGGACGACGGCGGGCCCCTCGCCGGCAAGCGGATCCTCCTTTCGGCCGGCGGGACGCGCGAACCGATCGACCCCGTGCGCTTCCTCGGCAATCGCTCGTCAGGGAAGCAGGGCGCGGCCATCGCGCGCGCTGCGCTGCGGGCGGGCGCCTCGGTGACGTTCGTCGCGGCGCATCTCGACGTGCCGCCGCCCGCTGGGGTCGAGCTCGTCAAGGTCGAGACGGCCGTCGAGCTGCGCGACGCAATGGTCGAGCGGGTCGCTGCCGCGGACGTCGTCGTGATGTCTGCCGCCGTCGCCGACTTCCGCCCTGCGCGCCGCCACCATTCCAAGATCAAGAAGCGCGATGACGTCCCCGACGCCCCGATCGAGCTCGTCCGCAATCCCGACATCCTCGTCGAGCTTGTCCGTCGGCGAGACGCGGCGGGCACTCAGCAGCTCATCGTCGGCTTCGCGGCGGAGACAGGCGACAACGGCGCCGACGTGCTCGCATACGGACGGGCCAAGCTCGAGCGCAAGGGCTGCGAGCTCCTCGTCGTGAACGAGGTCGGCACGGATCGCGTCTTCGGGCTCGACGAGAACAGCGTCACGATTCTCGCGAAGGACGGAAGCCAGCCCCAGCACGTGGCGGGCAGCAAGGACGAGGTGGCGGAGGCCGTCGTCGTCCGCATCGCGCGCGCGCTCGACGCGCGCTGAGGCCGGGGCCGCCGAGGTGCGGCCCAGCACTTCGCGAAGCGAAACATGGACCCCGGGTTGTGCCGGGGCAGGAAGTAGAGTAGAGCAGTGACCCACGCCCCCCACGGTGCCGCACGCCCGGCCGACACGACCGCCCTGAGGCTTTTCACGTCCGAGTCCGTCACGGAAGGGCACCCGGACAAGATCTGCGATCAGATCAGCGACGCGATCCTCGACGCGCTCCTCGCGGCGGACCCCGAGTCGAAGGTCGCTGTCGAGACGATGGCGACGACGGGCCTCGTCCACGTCGCGGGCGAGGTCACGACCGACGCGTACGTCGAGATCCCGCAGATCGTGCGCAACACAATCCTGGGCATCGGCTACGACTCATCCGCGAACGGCTTCGACGGCGCGCGGTGCGGCGTGTCCGTCTCGATCGGCCAGCAGTCCTCGGACATCTTCGACGGCGTGTTCAACTCGCTCGAGTCCCGCGAGGGGACGCTCGAGGACGAGTACGACCGTCAGGGCGCGGGCGATCAGGGCATCATGTTCGGCTACGCGAGCGACGAGACGCCGAGCTTCATGCCGACGCCGATCTGGCTCGCGCACCGCCTTTCGGAGCGCCTCACGGAAGTGCGCAAGAACGGCGAGCTTCCGTACCTTCGCCCGGACGGCAAGACCCAGGTCACGGTCGGGTACGACGGCGACCGGCCTGTCACGGTCGAGACGGTCGTCATCTCGAGCCAGCACGCCGAGGGGACCCAGCTCTCCCAGCTGCGCGCCGACCTCGCGGACCACGTCATCGCGCCCATCCTCGAAGCGAGCCTGCTCGAATCGGATCACGTGCGGAGCATCCTCAACCCGGCAGGCCCGTTCATCATCGGCGGCCCGGTGGGCGACGCAGGCCTCACAGGCCGCAAGATCATCGTCGACACGTACGGCGGGTTCTCGCGTCACGGCGGCGGGGCGTTCTCGGGCAAGGACCCCTCGAAGGTCGACCGCTCGGGCGCGTACGCGATGCGCTGGGTCGCCAAGAACGTCGTGGCGGCGGGTCTCGCGCGGCGCGCGGAGATCCAGATTGCCTACGCGATCGGCCAGGCGCGGCCTGTGGGCATCTATGTCGAGACGTTCGGTACCGAGAGCGTCGATCCGCTGCGGATCAGCGCCGCGATCAACGAGATCTTCGACCTGCGGCCGCGGGCCATCATCGATGCCCTCGACCTCAAGCGACCCATCTACGCCAAGACGGCAGCCCACGGGCACTTCGGCCGTGACGAGGCCGACTTCACGTGGGAGCGGCTCGATCGCGTCGACGCGCTCAAGGACTTCTTCAACGCCTGATGGCGGAGCGCACGCCCGGTTCGCCTGGGGGAGGCCCGGACGCGACGCAGCCGTCGCTCCTGCTCGGATTCCCTGAGCCTGTTCGGGAGGATGCTTCCCGGCCCGAGCCAGCCCGCGAGCGGCCCGTCGCGCGCGTGTGCGTCGAATCCCCGCTCCCGCAGCTCGATCGGCTCTTCGACTACCTCGTCCCCGAATCCCTCTCGGAAGAAGCCCAGCCCGGCGTCCGAGTCCGCATCCGTCTCTCGGGGCAGGAACTCTCGGGCTTCATCATCGAGCGGGTCGAAACCTCGGACGCTGGTGTTGCGCTCCAGCCGCTGGCCAAGGTCGTTTCCCCCGCCGTGGTCCTCACCCCGGCCGTGTCGCGGCTCGCCGCGGCGGTGGCGGAGCGCTGGGCGGGCGCGCTCGGTGACGTCCTCCGCTTCGCGGTTCCGCCTCGCGCCGCGCGCGTCGAGGCCGACTACCTGCCCGAACTCGCGGGCGGTGCCCTCGCCGCGAACCCCTCGGACGCGGCCTCTCAGGCTGCGAACCAGGGGAGCGCGGAGGCGACCCCGAGCTCGTGGGCCGAGCTGCGGCGAGGGCCTGCGTTCCTCCGTCACCTCGCGGCGGGCGGGAGCCCTCGCGCATCGCTTGAGGCCGTCGAGGGGTACGGACCGCGCGGCTGGCCCGCTCTGGTCGCCGAGGCCGTGCGGGCCGCGCGGCTCTCTGGACGCGGCGCGCTCGTCGTCGTGCCCGACCGCCGCGACCTCGACCGCGCCCATGACGCCGTCGCCGCCGCGCTTCCCCACGAATCCGTGGTGCGCCTCGCGGCCGAGGATGGCCCGTCGCAGCGCTACCGCGGATTCCTCGACCTCTTGTCGGGCCGGTCTCGCGTCGCCGTCGGAACGCGAGGCGCCGCCCTCGCCCCGATCCAGGAGCTCGGCCTCGTCGTGTGCTGGGACGACGGCGACGATCTCCACGCGGAACCCCGCGCCCCGTATTTCCATGCGCGTGAGGTCTGCTTCCTGAGGTCCGAGCTCGAGGACGCCGCGCTCCTCGTGGCGGGTCACGCCGTGACTTCCGAGGTGCAGCGCGTCGTGGACAGCGGGTGGCTTCAGAGCGTCTCTGCACCTCGCGCCGCGCTGCGGGCACGACTCCCGCGCGTCGTCAGCACGGCAGACAGCTTCGAGAGCTCGCGGGATCCGTTCGCGGGGATCGCCCGCCTGCCGCACGTGGCCTGGCGGACAGCTCGCGACGCCCTCGCGCGCGGCCCCGTCCTGGTCCAAGTCGCCCGCGCCGGCTACGCGCCGTCGCTCGCGTGCGAACGGTGCCGCGAGCCGGCACGGTGCACCGAGTGCGCTGGTCCGCTCGCGGAGGGTGCAGCGACTGGCGGGCAGCGCCCGGTCGCCTGCCGCTGGTGCGGCACTCCCGCGACGGCGTGGGCCTGCAGCCATTGCGGCGGCCGCACGCTACGGCGGGCAGCGGTCGGCGCGCTGAGGACAGCGGAGGAACTCGGGCGCGCCTTCCCCGGTGCCGTCGTCGTCACGTCGTCGGGAGACCAGGTCAAGGCGGACGTGCCGGATACCCCCGCCCTCGTCGTCGCTACTGTCGGCGCAGAGCCGGTCGCCCCGTCCGGGTATGCCGCCGCGCTCCTGCTCGACGGCGATTCCCTCCTCGGGCGGGAGAGCCTTCGGGCCGGGGAGGAGGCCTTCCGCCGCTGGGTCAACGCCGCAGCGCTCGTGCGCCCCGCGGCCAGCGGCGGAACCGTCGTCATCACGGCCCGGGACCATGAGGCTGTCTCGGCGCTCGTCCGTTGGGATCCGTCCGGATTCGCCGAACGGGAGCTCGGCCTCAGGCGCGGCCTCTCGCTCCCGCCCGCGGTCAGGATCGCGGCCGTGACGGGATCCAGGCCCGCCGTCGAGGCCTACGCGCACACGGCGGCCGAGGTTCTGGCCCGCGACGGCGTCCGTACCGCCGGTCCCGTGCCGCTGCCGGCGCCAGGCGGCACCGCGGCGGACGACGTCGCGTGGCGGCTCCTCGTCTTCTTCCCCATTGCCCAGGGTCCCGACGTCTCGCGGGGACTGCGCTCGGCGCGCATTGCGCTCGCGACGCGCCGCGGCTCCGAACCGGTGCGGCTCAGGCTCGACGGCGCGGACCTCCTGTAGGGCCCCGCCCGCGGCAGCCCTCAGCTGCGGCCGGTGCGCCGGGCCCGGAACAGCTCGATAGCCTCTTCGGCTGCGTCGATCAAGGCGTCGGCAGACCGATCCCAGGTGAAGGTGCCCGCTTGCCTGACGGCGTCGCGCGAGGCTTCGGGCCACACGCCGGGCAGCTCGAGCTCGCGGACCGCGGCTGCGAAGGCGTCCGCCGAATCGGGATCGACAAACCGTGCACCGTCGCCGCCGACCTCGCGGAAGATCGGGATGTCGCTCGCGATGACGGGCGTTCCGAGGGACATGGACTCGACGAGCGGAAGGCCGTATCCCTCCGAGCGCGAGAGGCTCACGAGGGCCGTGGCCTCGCGGAGGATGGCCTCGTACTCGTCCTCGGTCACTCCTCCGTGGAATTCGACGGTGGCTCCGGGAGGCACCACGGCCTCGAGCTCTGCGCGGCGCTCGGGCGAGATCCGGCTCAGGAGGTGCAGGGTGTAGTCGGGAAGCGAGCGCATCCCCGCGATGACGGTCTCGACGTTCTTGTACGGCATGAACGAGCCCATGTAGACGAGGCTCGGCGCGGGGGAAGCGTCCGGGTTGCGCGGCTCGCGGCCGTTCTGCGGCGCGTTGCCCACAATGCGCACGGGTCGCCGCGTGAGCCGCTTCTCGGCCATGAGCCACTTGGTCGTGTGGCTCACGGTCGCGACGACGTCGGCTCGGTTGAGCAGGACGCGCTGGGGCCAGTAGGCCTTGTGGTAGAGCCGCCAGAGGAGGCGCACGGGCGCCGGGAGGAAGCCGGGCGGCTCGGGGTGCTCGTAGTAGATGAGATCGTGCAGCGTGAGGATGAGGGGGTATCGACGGCCCCACGTTCCCATCGTCTGCATGGGGCAGAACACGACGTCGGGGTTCAGGCCGTTGACCTTCGCCGCGACGAGGAGCTCGGCGGGGGAGAGGGGGCTCGACACCTTGACGTGCGGAACGTTGGGGAGCAGCGCGAGCTGCCGCTCGTCGTTGATGAGCATGGCCGTCTCAGTGCGCTCGGCCAGGGCCGCGATGAGGCTCGCCCCGTAGCGGCTGATGCCGTCGTGGTGGTCGGTCCGGGTGAAGCGCGCGTCGACGAGGATTCTCATCCCCGGGCCTCCTCAGCCACGAACCCTCGGATCGCTTCGGCGGCGGGCTGCGGCGTCTCATAGTGGATGAGGTGCCCGACGCCGGGGATCACGGTGAGGCGCGAATCGGGAAGCCGCTCATGGAATCGGCGGACCGCGGCGAGCGGCGCGACCTCGTCGCGGTCGCCCGCGATGAGAAGCACGGGCAGCCTGAGGTCGTCCGCGACTTCAGCCGCCGTGTGGGAGACGGAGGCCTCGAAGGACTCGAGGAGCATGTCCCGGTTCGCGAAGCTCGAGAAGTGGCTTGCATGCTGGCCGTGGACGAAGCTCCGGAGGTCGGTGTCTCGGGTCTTCGCCATGGCCTCGCTCATGACGCGCACGATCAGCGGGTGCCGCAGGAGGCCCGCGCCGATGGACGCCGGAAGCGCCGCGCCGGCCCGGTAGTACGCCACCGCGAGCCGGCTGAGGATCCCCTGAGGTCCCTCGAGGGCGGGTGCCGAGATGGGGTTGACGAGGATGAGCCGCGAGAAACGGGTGGGGTTCTGGGCGACGAAGTGGGCGGCGACGATCGAGCCGAACGAGTGGCCCAGGAGGACGGTGTCGTCCCTGAGCCCGAGCGCGTCGGCGAGCGCATCGAGCCACGCCACGTATCCCGCGATGTCGTGCGGCGCGCCGAGGGGGGCGGACTCGCCGAATCCGGGAAGGTCGGGCATGATGACGCGAGCCTCGGGGAGGCGGTCCACGATCCGCAGGAGGCCGTGGTGAGTGCCGCGGAAGCCGTGGACGGCGAGGATCGTGGGCATCGCTGGGCCGTCCGTCGTGCCGGACCCGGGCTCGGGCTCGTAGGAGAAGACCGCGGTCTCGGCGCCGAGGACGGTCACGCTCGAACGACGTTCGCGCCGATCGAGGCCCGGTGAGAGGAACCCAGGGGTTGCGACCGCGGCCATCAGCACGCTCTGTCCGCAAGGGGAAGCAGGGTCATGCCACGACTCTACCTGTCTGGCTTGTGCGGGGCCGTCAGGCGTCGAGCGCGAGGAGCGCACGCACGGTGGCTTCGTCGGCGACGAGCTCGGTGATGAGCCGCGCGTGGAGCGCCCCGCGGAGGCTTCGCGCCTTCGCGGATCCCGAGACGACGCAGAACCTGTGCGGGACGGAGCGGACGAGGCGGTGGTCGGGGCCGGTTGCCCGTTCGTTGAGGGTGATCCCGTCGGAGCTGCCGTCCTCGCGGAAGAACACCGTGGCGACGTCACCCACCACGCCTTCCCGTGCGAGCGAGGCCGTATCGTCCGCGTCGAGATACTCGGCGGCATAGACGTGGCTCGGCACGTCGGCGGCAATCGAGCCGATGCCGAAGACTGCCAGGGACATGCGGGCCTGGATGTCGAGCACGCGCCGCACGCTGCGCTCGTGCCACATGAGCCGCTTGGTCTCGGCGCGATCGAAGAAGGCAGGCACCGGAAACTCTTCGACGGCCGCGTCGTAAGCCGCGCCGAAGCGATGCATGATCTCGCTCGCATAGCCGAGGCCCATCGTCTGCGTGTTGGCGGCGCCGTTGAGCTGGACCACCGTGGTCCCGTGCGTGGACTTGCGGTTCAGGTAGCGGCTCATCGCGCTGAGCGTCGATCCCCACGCGACGCCGACGACGGCGTTCGAGCTCACGAGCGGCGTGAGCGTGCGTGCCGCGTACATCGCGACGCGGTCGAGGGTTTCGGCCTCGTTGAGGTTCGAGACGTGCGGAACCACGTGCGCCCGGATGCCATAGCGCCTCACGACGGCGGATTCGAGTTCCGCGGACGATTCGAGGGGGTTCCAGATCTGGATCTGGACGAGCCCGGTCTCCCGCGCGAACGAAAGGAGACGGGAGACGGTCGAGCGCGACGTCCGGAGCTCGCGGGCGATCGCGTCCATCGTGAGGTCCTGGAGATAGTAGAGCTGCGCGGCGAGCAGTGCGTCCCGATCCTTGCGGGCCCCGGGAGACTGTGCGGATTTCGGCCCTTCAGCCACGTCCGAGGGCGGGGGAATCGACGGCATGGGAACCATTTTTGCACGTTTGTGCATTGGCCTTGAATTGTTCTTTCAGCCTCTCGAAGAATGGGCGGAGCGATCCCTTCCCAACGCCCCAAGGAGAACTCCGTGGACCATGCCCGCGATGCCGCGACCGGCCCTGCCAACCCCCGTCCCGCCGTCGACGCCCTCCGAGGCCGACCGGCCGCGCAGGTGCTCATCATCGGCGGCGGAATCAACGGTGTCGGGACGTTCCGCGACCTCGCACTTCAGGGAATCGACGTCGCACTCGTCGAGCGGGGCGACTATTGCCAGGGCGCGTCCGGGGCGTCGTCGCACATGATCCACGGAGGGATCCGCTACCTCGAGAACGGCGAATTCCGGCTCGTCCGCGAATCAGTCGTCGAGCGCAACCGCCTCCTGCGGATCGCGCCGCACTACGTCAAGCCGCTCCAGACGACGATCCCGATCTTCAGCACGTTCTCCGGCATCCTCAACGCGCCCCTGCGCTTCCTCACGCACCGCTCCGGCAGGCCGCAGGAGCGCGGTGCCGTGCTCATCAAGGCGGGCCTCTCGCTCTACGACGCCTTCTCGCGCGACGGCGGCAGCGTCCCTCGGCACCGCTTCGTCGGGCGCACGCGCTCCCTTGCCGACCTCCCGCAGCTGCGCCCCGACGTCAAGTACACCGCCACCTACTTCGACGCCTCGGTGCACAACCCCGAGCGGCTCACGCTCGACGTCCTTCGCGACGGGCTCACCGCGGGCGAGCACGCCCGCGCGGCCAACTACGTGAGCGCGGTGGGAATGGACGACGGCGCTGTCCGGCTCCGCGACGAGCTCACCGGAGAGGAATTCGCCTTCCGCGCGGACGTCGTCGTCAATGCGTCGGGCGCGTGGACCGATCGCACGAACGACGCGCTCGGCGCGGGCACGCGGTACATGGGCGGCACCAAGGGCTCGCACATCGTCCTTGACTCGCCCGCACTCCTGGCGGCCTGCGAGGGGCGGGAGATCTTCTTCGAGCACACCGACGGCCGGATCGTCCTCATCTATCCGATGGGCGACCGCGTGCTCGTCGGCACGACCGATGTCGCCGCGGGCGACGATCTCTCCCCGACGTGCACGGACGCGGAGATCGACTACTTCTTCGACCTCATCCGCCACGTCTTCCCCGAGGTCGCGGTAGGCCGCGAGGAGATCGTCTACACGTTCTCGGGGGTGCGGCCGCTCCCGCGCCACGACGACACGGCACCCGGCTTCATCTCGCGCGACTACCGCATCGAACGCTCCGGCGGGTCGGGGGCCGGGCCCGTGCGGCTCAGCCTCGTAGGCGGCAAGTGGACCACGTTCCGGGCGCTCGCGGAGCAGCTCTCCAACGACGTCCTCCGAGAGCTCGGCGCCAGCCGCCGGCAGAGCACGGCCGAACTGCCCATCGGCGGCGGCGAAGGCTTTCCGACGTCGGACGCGGACCGGGAGAGCTGGCTCAAGGCGCAGCTCGGCCCCGACATCAGCGCGGCCCGCGCCGGCGTGCTCCTCGAGCGCTACGGCACGCGAGCGGCTGAGGTCATTGGCTTCCTCCGCGCGGAAGCGGACAGCCCCCTCAAGAGCACGAATGAGCTGAGCGCCCGCGAGCTCGCCTACATGGCCAGGCACGAGCAGATCGGGCGGCTCGTGGACGTGTTGATCCGGCGCACGTCGCTCGCGTTCCGTGGGCTCGTGACCCACCTGCTCGTGTGGGAGGTGGCGGCCGTCCTCGCTCCGCATCTCGGCTGGGGCGAACAGCGGCTGGCAGCCGAGGTCCGCCATGCCCTTGAGACGCTCGCGACATCCCATCGCGTCGAGGTCGACGAACTCGTCGGCTGAGCGGCCGGTATTGTACGCACAGCGCATCCATTCCAAAGGAGCATGAATGTCCCAGCCGGGCGAAGCCGCGCAGTACGTCCTCGCGATCGATCAGGGAACCACGAGCACGCGGGCCATCGTGTTCGACCATGCGGGCAGGATCGTCTCGAGCGGCCAGCTCGAGCATGAGCAGATCTTCCCCCACGCGGGCTGGGTCGAGCACGATCCCCGGGAGATCTGGGACAACACGCGCGACGTCATCAGCCAAGCACTGTCCACGGCGAACCTCACGCGGTACGACATCTGCGCCGTCGGCATCACCAACCAGCGCGAGACGGCGGTCGTGTGGGACAAGGGCACGGGCGAGCCCGTCTACAACGCGATCGTGTGGCAGGACACCCGGACGCAGCCGATCGTCGACGAGCTCGCGGCGAGCGGCGGGGTCGAGCGCTTTACGGCGAAGGTGGGCCTGCCGCTCGCAACGTACTTCTCGGGCACTAAGATCCGGTGGATCCTCGACAACGTCCCGGGGGCGCGCGAGCGGGCCGAGGCGGGCGAGCTCCTATTCGGCAACACCGACTCCTGGGTCCTGTGGAACCTCACGGGAGGCCCTGACGGCGGCGTGCACATGACCGACGTCACGAACGCGTCGCGCACCCTCTTCATGGACCTCGAGACGCTCTCGTGGGACGAGGAGATCCTCGCTGCCTTCGGCGTTCCGGCGTCGATGCTTCCCGAGATCAGATCGTCCTCGGAGGTCTACGGAGTCGTGGGCGAAGGCGAGCCCCTTGCCGGAGTTCCCGTCGCAGGAATCCTTGGCGACCAGCAGGCCGCGACCTTCGGCCAGGCCGCCTTCGGCCCGGGGGCGGCGAAGAACACCTACGGCACCGGCTGCTTCCTCATCGTCAACACGGGCGAGCACATCGTCCGGTCGAAGAACGGCCTGCTCACCACCGTCGCCTACCAGCTCGGCAAGGAAGCACCGCGCTATGCGCTCGAGGGGTCCATCGCCGTCGCCGGCTCGCTCGTCCAATGGCTGCGCGACAACCTGGGCCTCATCCAGTCCGCACCGGAAGTCGAGAACCTCGCGCTCTCGGTGGACGACAACGGCGGGGTGTACATCGTCCCGGCGTTCTCCGGCCTCTTCGCACCGTACTGGCGGGCCGACGCGCGCGGCGTGATCGTCGGGCTCACGCGCTACGTCAACAAGGCCCACATCGCCCGTGCCGCGCTCGAGGCGACGGCGTTCCAGACCCGCGAAGTCCTCGATGCCGTCAACGCCGACTCGGGCGTCCCGCTCACCGAGCTCAAGGTCGACGGCGGCATGGTCGCCAACGACGTGCTCATGCAGTTCCAGGCGGACATCCTCGGGGTCGACGTGGTCCGCCCCACCGTGATCGAGACCACGGCGCTCGGCGCTGCCTACGCCGCGGGCCTCGCGGTGGGCTTCTGGAACGGCCTGGGTGAACTCGCCGCGAATTGGGGGGAGGATCGGCGCTGGCGCCCCTCCATGGATCCCGCCGAGCGTGACCGGCAGCTGCGCCTCTGGCACAAGGCGGTCGCGAAGTCGATGGACTGGACCGACACGGACACCCGCTGACCAGGCAGGCCCGCGCGGCCGCAGCGACCGGCCTCCGGCTCGCCCGGACGGGCCCGCGCGGCGCCTGCGCTAGGATAGGCCTATGCATGGCTTCCTGCTCCTTCCCTAGCCGCTCGTCGTGAGCGGCAGCCCCTCCCTGTGAGGGGCTTTTGTGTGTCAAGGGGCAGGTACGTGCGAGCGGAGGCGAACGCCACGGCGGGCGCCAGAGGAAACAGACATGTGGAGAGAAGCACGGTGAGCGAACAGCAGGGTGCTGAGCAGACGGGTGGGGCGGTGCTGTCCAACGCAGGGGACGGCGCGTACAGCTTCGCCGCGATCGAGGCCAAGTGGCCGGCGGTATGGGACGAGCTCGGCGTCTTCACGCCGAAGGACGACGGCAGCCGCGAGCGCCGCTACGTGCTCGACATGTTTCCGTATCCCTCGGGCGACCTCCACATGGGCCACGCCGAGGCGTTCGCGATGGGGGACGTCGTCGCGCGCTACTGGCGGCTCAAGGGCTACGACGTGCTCCACCCGATCGGCTGGGACTCCTTCGGCCTGCCCGCCGAGAACGCGGCGATCAAGCGCAACGCCCACCCTGCCGAGTGGACCTACGCCAACATCGACACCCAGGCGGCGTCCTTCAAGCGCTACGGCCTGAGCCTCGACTGGTCGCGTCGCCTGCACACGTCGGATCCCGAGTACTACCGCTGGACCCAGTGGCTGTTCCTGCGCTTCTACGAGCGCGGACTCGCGTACCGGAAGAACCACCCGGTCAACTGGTGCCCCAAGGACCTGACGGTGCTCGCGAACGAGCAGGTGGTCAACGGCGCGTGCGAACGCTGCGGCACGCCCGTGACGAAGAAGGCCCTCAACCAGTGGTACTTCAAGATCACCGAGTACGCCGACCGGCTCCTCGACGACATGGACGAGCTCGATGGCCGCTGGCCCGAGCGCGTCCTCGCGATGCAGCGCAACTGGATCGGGCGTTCGGAGGGTGCGCACGTCGACTTCGCGATCGAGGCGACCGACGACGGGAGCCGCCCCGACCGCTCCGTGACCGTGTTCACGACGCGCCCGGACACGCTCTACGGCGCGACGTTCTTCGTCGTCGCGGCGGATGCCGAACTCGCCGCCGAGATCGTGGCCCCCGACCAGGCCGAGGCCCTCGCGGAGTACCAGGACCGCGTCAAGGCGCTCTCCGAGATCGAGCGCCAGAACACGGATCGCGAGAAGACCGGCGTCTTCCTGGGCCGCTACGCGGTCAATCCGCTGAGCGGAGAGAAGCTCCCGGTCTGGGCCGCCGACTACGTGCTCGCGGACTACGGCACGGGGGCGATCATGGCCGTGCCCGCGCACGACCAGCGCGACCTCGACTTCGCGCGCGCCTTCGGCCTCCCGGTCCGCGCGGTGCTCGACACGGGCGAGGAGGACCCGGCGGTGAGCGGCGTCGCGACGTCGGGCGAGGGGACGATCGTCAATTCCGGTCCGCTCGACGGCCTCTCGAAGGCCGAGGGCATCGCCAAGGCCATCGAGATCGTCGAATCCGCCGCCACGGGAGCCGGAACGGTCAACTACCGCCTGCGCGATTGGCTCCTCTCGCGGCAGCGGTTCTGGGGCGCCCCGATCCCGATCATCCACTGCGACGTGGACGGCGAGGTCCCCGTCCCCGACGATCAGCTTCCCGTGCGCCTCCCGGACGACCTCCGCGGCGAGCAGCTCGCCCCGAAGGGCACCTCTCCGCTCGCGGCCGCCGAGCACTGGGTCAACGTCACGTGCCCCACGTGCGGCGGCCCGGCCAGGCGGGACACAGACACGATGGACACGTTCGTCGACTCGTCCTGGTACTACCTTCGGTACCTCTCGCCGGACTACTCCGAGGGGCCGTTCGACGTCGACGCGGCCAAGCGCTGGATGCCCGTCGCCCAGTACGTGGGCGGCGTCGAGCACGCGATCCTGCACCTTCTCTACAGCCGGTTCTTCACCAAGGTCCTCAAGGACATGGGCCTCATCGAGTTCGACGAGCCGTTCGCGGCGCTCATGAACCAGGGGCAGGTGCTCAACGGCGGCAAGGCCATGAGCAAGTCGCTCGGCAACGGCGTGGACCTCGGCGAACAGCTCGACCAGTTCGGCGTCGACGCCGTGCGCCTCACGATGGTCTTTGCGTCGCCGCCCGAGGACGACGTCGACTGGGCGGACGTTTCGCCGTCCGGCTCGGCCAAGTTCCTCGCGCGGGCGTGGCGGCTCGGCCAGGACGTGCTGAGCGAGCCCGGCGCGGACCCGGCCGCGGGAGACCGCGCGCTGCGTGCAGTCACCCACCGCACGCTTGCGGAGGCTTCGGAGCTCGTCGAGGCGCACAAGTTCAACGTCGTGATCGCGAAGGTCATGGAGCTGGTCAACGCGACACGCAAGGCGATCGACAACGGCCCCGGAGGAGCGGATCCGGCGGTGCGCGAGGCCGTCGAGGTCGTCGCGATCATCCTGAGCCTCGTGGCGCCGTACACGGCAGAGGACCTTTGGGCCGCGCTTGGCCACGAGCCGTCCGTCGCGAACGCGTCGTGGCCCGCCCATGATCCGTCCCTCCTCGTCGAGGAGACCGTGACCGCGGTCGTCCAGGTGCAGGGCAAGGTCCGCGATCGCCTCGAGGTCGATCCCGCGATCTCGGAGGACGAGCTGCGCGAACTCGCCCTCGCCTCGCCGAATGTCACGCGCATCCTCGACGGCCGGGGCATCCGCACGGTCATCGTTCGGGCGCCCAGGCTCGTCAACATCGTCCCGGCGTGACGGCCCCCGGAAACGGACGTTAGGGCAAGCGCGTGAGCGAACGCCCACCGGCCGGCCGGCGCGCGGGCCGCTTCCTCGGGGAGCGGCTCTCGCGCCTCCGGCTGCCCGAGCGGCGCGAGACGCCGTCGCCCAAGGTGCGCACCGCTGTCGTCACCGACAGCGCCGCCGCCCTCCCGGCCGAGTGGGCCAAGCCGGCTGGCGACGGCGCGTGGTTCGAGGTCGTTCCGCTTTCGGTCATGGCAGGCGACGAGATCTTCTCCGACGGCCCCGAGGCAGAGGCGGCGCTCGCGATCGCCCTCGCCGAAGGGCGGCCGGTCAGGACGTCGCGGCCGGCTCCCGGCGTCTTCGAGCGTGTCTACCGCAGGCTCGGCGCCGCGGGCTACGAGTCCGTCGTGTCGATCCACCTCTCGGGGGCGCTCTCCGGCACGGTCGACGCTGCCCGCCTTGCCGCAGAGCGCGTCGATCTGCCGGTGCACGTCATCGACACCCGCATGGCAGGGCTTGCCGAGGGATTTGCGGTGCGGGCCGCGTCGGAGGCCGCGGCGGCGGGCGCGGGTCCCGAGGCTGTCGCGGAGGCGGCCCGCGCTGCCCTTGAGGGTGCCCAGGTCCGCTTCTTCCTCCCGAGCCTCGAACAGCTTCGGCGGGGCGGGCGCATCGGCGCGGCGGCATCATGGGTCGGCACCGTCCTCGCGATCAAGCCGCTCCTCGCGATCCGCGACGGCCAGATCATCCCGATTGAAAGGATCCGCACGAGCGCCCGCGCGCTCCCGAGGCTCCGCGAGCTCTCGCTCGACGATGCCCGCCGCCGGGCCTCGCCGCGGCTCGCCGTCCACTATTTCGGCAATCGGCCCGAGGCTGAGAGCCTCGCGCGCGAGCTGGCCGAGACGCTCGCAGACGGAGCCGAAGTTGTCGTCTCCCCGCTTCCCGCGGTCCTCGCGGCCCACACAGGGCTCGGCGTGCTGGCCATCGTCGTGAGCGGCCGCGAAGCTCCCTCCACCGGGCTGCCTCGCAGCCCCTGAGGTCCCTGAGCGCGGGCGCAGAGCGGGCCCATTGGCCCTCAACACCTCTGCCCTCGCGCGTCGGCGCACATCGGCACTCCCGGCCGTCCGTGCCTCGGTGCAGCCGTGCGAGCGTTGGATCATGGGACCAGGACGACGCTCGGAGCGCATTTCGCCGCGCCACCGCTGGGACCAATTCGCCGCCCCGGACGAGCCATCCGCGGCGGCCCTCCTCGAGCTTGCGAGGGCCGACGCGCCCGCGGGGGCGAACGCGCCGACGGGCGAGGACGGGCCTGCTGGGGAAGACGAGGCGGAGGGCCACGAATCGGGGGCGGACGACGGCGACGCCCAACCCGTGCAGGGCGCCCCCAGTACGCGCCGCTGGGCGCCGTCATGGGCGGTGGCCGTCGTGGTGGTCGCGGCGTTGGGAGTGTGTGCCGGCCTGTGGTGGTGGTCCACGCTTGCGGATTCCCGTACGGCCCGTCCCGTCGACAGCCCCGACGCGCTGCGGTCCACGACGACGCGCCCGCCTGCCGAGCCCGGCGCGAGCGCTTCGTCCAATGCGACTGCTTCGTCCGGCGCATCCGCGCCCACGGACGACGGCGCAGGCCAGATCGTGGTCCACGTCGCCGGCGCCGTGGGCCGGCCGGGAATCGTGAGGCTGCCGCGCGGAAGTCGGGTGCACGAAGCCATCGCCGCGGCCGGAGGACCGGCCGAGGGCGCCGACCAGAATCGGCTCAATCTTGCAGCGGCCATCGAGGACGGTTCGCGGATCGTCGTGCCGCGCGCCGGCGAGCCCTCCGAGCCTGAGGATGCTGGGGGTTCCGGTCCGGCCCGCGGCACGCCGTCGGCCGCCGCCGGCACGTCGAAAGGGGGAACGGTCAACCTCAACAGCGCGACGGTCGAGGACCTCACGACCCTTCCGCGCGTCGGGCCCGTCCTGGCCCAGCGCATCGTCCAGTATCGGACTCAGCATGGCCGCTTCTCCTCGGTCGATGGCCTCGACGCTGTCCCGGGAATCGGGCCCGCGATGCTCGAATCGCTTCGTCCCCATCTGTCCGTCTGACTGTCCGTCTGACGTGAGAGGAACCGACATGGCCGATCGCAGCAGCCCGCAAGGCCGGGCCGGGAGCTCACCCACGGCCCTCCCGGGGGATGTGCGACACGGGGCGTGGACAGGATTCGTGCGTTCCGCCGTCGTCGGGGTCCGCGGTCGTCCCGCTCCGGTGGTCTCCCGCCCGCGTACGGCGTTCGCCGATGCCCGCGAAGCGCTTTCAGACGTGATACGCGGCGGCCCTGAGCAGCCGGTCTCCCCGCGCCGCCCATGGCGCGATCTGCGGCTCGTACCGCTTGCGGTCGCCCTCTGGGCGGGATCGGCGTGGGCGGTCGTGGGGCCCGTGCAGGGACTGTCCCGAGTCGACACCGCCCTGTGGGCCTGGGGACTCGTCCTCGCCGCCTTGGGCGGCGCGGGCGTCTTCGCGCTCCGAAAGCCCGCCATGGCCCGTCGTGCGGCAGGCCACGGGGCCGGCCGGATAGGCCGCAAGCCCGCCGTCGGCGCACTCGCCGCCGCCGTCGTCCTCAGCGCAGCGTGGGGCGCCGGCTTTGCCGCGGGCTCGGCCCGGCTCGAGCGCGACACCGCAGGACCTGTCGGGGAGCTGCTCGCCGAGGGCGGGCCGACGCTCGCGCTTGTCGAGCTCCTCGGCGAGCCGCGACGCCACGATGCTGTCGAGTCGTTCGGCTCGAGTCCGCGCTTCATCGCCGATGCGCGACTCATGGAGGCAACCCGTGACGGCCTGAGATTCGACGCCTCCGCCCGCGTCAGGATCGCCGGGGGAGCGGCACTCGCGCGGCTCACGGCGGGGGACCGGGTCCGCGTGGCCGCTCGGGCGGCAGGGGGAACGCGCGACGGGACGGGGTTCCTCGTTCTCTCCGGGACGCCTGAGGTGCTCAGCGCAGCTCAGGGCGTCACGGGCCTGTCCGTCGCCGCGCGTGAGTCGCTCAGGACCCATGCAGCGTGGCTCACGGGCGACTCGGCCGGGCTCGTTCCCGCCCTCGCGGCCGGCGACCGCAGCGCGCTCGATTCGGGTCTCGAGGCCGACCTGCGCTCGTCAGGGCTTGGCCATCTCACCGCCGTGAGCGGGGCCAACTTCGCGATCATCCTCGGATGCGTCCTGCTCGTGCTGCGCTTCGCGCGCTGGCCGCGCTGGGCTGTCCTCGTCGGGTGCGCACTGGCCCTCGGCGCGTTCGTGGCCGTCGTCGGCCCCGAGCCGAGCGTCCTGAGGGCCGCAGCCATGGGGGCCGTGGGCCTCGTGGCCCTCGCGACCGGACGGGCGGGTGCGAGCTGCTCGGCCCTGTGCGCCGCCATTGTGGCCGTTCTGCTCATCGACCCGTCCCTCGCACTCAGCTACGGCTTCACGCTCTCGGTGCTCGCGACACTGGGCATCGCGTGGCTTGGACCCCGTCTTGTGGCCGCTCTAGCACGCTTTCTCCCCATGTGGCTCGCGGGTGCCGTTGCGGTGCCGCTTTCAGCGCAGCTGCTCTGCGGGCCTGTCCTCGTGCTCGTGGATCCCACGTTCCACACGTGGTCGATCGCCGCCAATATCGTCGTTGCACCGCTTGTGCCAGTGATAACGATCGCGTCGACGGCGGCGCTCGCCGCAGGCCTCCTCTGCCCGCCGCTCGCGATCGCCGCTGTCGCCCTCGCGGGCCCGGCCGCGGGCCTCCTCGCGGCAGCCGCACACGCCTTCGCGCGCCTCGGCGGAGCGACATTCAACTGGCCTGAGGGGCCCGGCGGCGCAGCCATGATGGCAGCCTTCTCGCTCCTCAACGCGGGCGTCATCCTTGGAGCGGCGGACCCGCGCTTCAGGGCGTCGGTGCTGCGCGCCCTCGCGTGGCTCGCGCAGCGCAGGGGCGGGCTTGGCGGAGCGCGGCACGCGTGGCAAGGTGGACGGGTGATGCACAGAGCGCGCGAGGGTCGGCCGTGACGACGGCGGGGGGCCGGCAGGGGTCGAAGGGCTCGCGATCCGCTGCACAGGCACCGTCAGGCGTCGACTTCCGGAATGCGGCCCCGGCTCCCGTCGTCCTCGTCTCGGGGCCGGAGGACTATCTCGCGGCACGCGCCATGGACTCGATCCGGCGCCACGCACGGTCAGCCGACCCCGGCCTCGAGGTGACGAGGTTCGACGCCCAGGGCTACGCAGCGGGCGAGCTGATCATCGCCGCGTCACCGTCGCTTTTCGGGGAGAAGAAGCTCATCGAGGCGAGCGGCCTCGAATCGATGAGCGAGGACTTCCTGAAGGATGCGATCGCGTATGTCGCGGCCCCGGACCCCGACGTCGTTCTGGTCCTCCGGCACGCGGGAGGCGCGCGCGGCAAGAAACTCCTCGATGCCGTCAAAGCCTCTGGGGCGCCGCTCATCGACTGCCAGCCGCTCAAGAAGGACGCCGACAAGGCAGCCTTCGTCGCGGCCGAGTTCAAGGGCTCTGGTCGGCGCATCGAACGCGAGGCGATCGACGCCCTCGTTGCGGCCGTCGGGAGCAGCCTCGCCGAGCTCGGCGCCGCGTGCAGCCAGCTTCAGCTTGACGCGACGTCGACTGTCGACGTCGCAACCGTCGAGAAGTACTTCGGCGGACGTGTCGAGGCCACGGCCTTCAAAGTCGCGGACGCGGCTCTCGCGGGGCGCCGGGCGCAGGCGCTTTCCGCCTTCCGCCACGCGCTTGAGACCGGCGTCGACCCGGTGCCGATCGTTGCCGCGATCGCCTCCAAGCTGCGCACGCTCGCGAAGGTCGCGGGGGAGCACGGCTCTGCCCAGAACATCGCCCGTTCGCTCGGCATGCAGCCGTGGCTCGTCGAGCAGGCGCAGCGGGACATCCGAGGCTGGACGCCCAAGAGCCTTGCGGAGGCGATCCGGGCCGTGGCCGAGGCTGATGCCGAAGTCAAGGGCCTCTCTCGCGACCCGGCGTACGCCGTCGAGCGGGCCCTCGCGGTCGTGAGCGCGTCGGCGAGAGCGCGGTAGCGACAGCGGTCCGGCATCACGTGCCGAGCCAATGGCGACCGCGCCGAAGCGCATACCGCCTTCCCCCGGAAGCGCGAAGGGCCGGCATCCGTGCGGATGCCGACCCTTCGCGGGAGTCTGACGTGTGGGTCAGAGCGCGTTGACCTTCTTGGCGATGCCCGACTTGCGGTTCGCCGCCTGGTTCTTGTGGATGACGCCCTTGCTCACAGCCTTGTCCAGCTTCTTGCTCGCGCGCTCGAGCGCAGCCGTCGCGCGATCCTTGTCCGAAGCCTCGACCGCGGTGTTGACCGCGCGGATGAGGGTCTTCAGCTCGGACTTGACCGCCATGTTGCGCTGACGCGCCTTCTCGTTGGTGAGAATGCGCTTCTTCTGGGACTTGATGTTCGCCACGTGTGTGAACTTTCTTGTTTTCGCTGACAGGGTCTAGAGGGCTTTCGGACCGGCCTCGACTGAGCGGCGTGGGGATGCCTTTGGCGGCCGGCCTTCAGTGCCCGTCGACCTGCACGGACACACAGCAGTCCATCTTAGCACCAACGAAGGGGCCCGCCCCGGATGGCCGTGGCGGCGTGCCGCGGAGTGCGCTCGGCGGCATGCGCCGATCCGTGGGAGACTGGGAAGTCAGCATTCGCCATCCCGGCAGCCACAGCTATCCAGGCCACAGCACAGCCGCACAGTAGAGGACGTACAGGGTGTCTCCAATGGCCCGCACCGCTCCGGTGCCCGCCGCGACCGATCCGTCGATCATCCGCAACTTCTGCATCATCGCGCACATCGACCACGGCAAGTCGACCCTCGCCGACCGCATGCTGCAGTTCACCGGAGTCGTCCAGGCTCGGGACATGAAGGCCCAATACCTCGACCGGATGGACATCGAGCGCGAACGCGGCATCACGATCAAGTCGCAGGCCGTGCGCATGCCGTGGGAGGTCGACGGGACGGCCTATGCCCTGAATATGATCGACACTCCAGGTCACGTCGACTTCACCTACGAGGTTTCGCGCTCGCTCGCGGCGTGCGAGGGCGCGGTCCTGCTCGTCGACGCGGCCCAGGGCATCGAGGCCCAGACGCTGGCCAATCTGTACCTCGCGATGGAGAACGACCTCCAGATCATCCCGGTCCTCAACAAGATCGACCTCCCGGCCGCGCAGCCCGAGAAGTACGCCGAGGAGCTTGCGAACCTCATCGGCGGCGATCCGGAGGAGGTCATGCGGGTCTCCGGCAAGACCGGCGTGGGCGTCGAGGGGCTCCTCGACCGCATCGTACGGGACATCCCGGCGCCGGTCGGCGACGCGAGCGCGCCGGCCCGTGCCATGATCTTCGACTCGGTCTATGACACCTACCGCGGCGTCGTGACCTACGTCCGCGTCGTCGACGGCAATCTGTCGCCGCGCGAGCGGATCCAGATGATGTCCACGAAGGCGAGCCACGAACTCCTCGAGATCGGCGTCATCTCGCCCGAGCCCATCCCGAGCAGGGGCCTCGGCGTCGGTGAGGTCGGCTATCTCATCACGGGCGTGAAGGACGTGCGCCAGTCCAAGGTCGGCGACACGATCACGAATCTGTCCCGGCCCGCGGCGCAGTCCCTCGGCGGCTACCAGGACCCGAAGCCCATGGTGTTCTCGGGCCTGTACCCTCTCGACGGCTCCGACTACCCGGACCTCCGCGACGCCCTCGACAAGCTCAAGCTCAACGACGCCGCGCTCGTGTACGAGCCCGAGACGTCGGCGGCGCTCGGCTTCGGCTTCCGCGTGGGCTTCCTCGGCCTCCTGCACCTCGAGATCGTGCGCGAGCGCCTCGAGCGCGAGTTCAACCTCGACCTCATCTCCACCGCTCCGAACGTCATCTACGAGGTGACGAAGGAGGACAACTCGGTCGTGACCGTGACGAACCCGAGCGAGTTCCCCACGGGCAAGGTCAAGGAAGTCCGGGAGCCGATGGTGTCCGCGACCATCCTGTCCCCGAACGAGTTCGTCGGCGCGATCATGGAGCTCTGCCAGGGCCGTCGCGGCCAGATGAAGGGCATGGACTACCTCTCGGAGGACCGCGTCGAGCTCCGCTACTGGATGCCGCTCGCCGAGATCGTGTTCGACTTCTTCGACCAGCTCAAGTCGAAGACGCGCGGCTACGCCTCGCTCGACTGGAAGGCCGACGGCGAGCAGGTCGCGGATCTCGTCAAGGTAGACATCCTCCTCCAGGGCGAGACCGTCGACGCGTTCAGCGCGATCACGCACCGCGACAAGGCCTACTCGTACGGGGTCATGATGACGTCGAAGCTCCGCGAACTCATCCCGCGCCAGCAGTTCGAGGTGCCCATCCAGGCTGCGATCGGCTCGCGGATCATCGCGCGCGAGAACATCCGCGCGATCCGCAAGGACGTCCTCGCGAAGTGCTACGGCGGTGACATCACGCGCAAGCGCAAGCTCCTCGAGAAGCAGAAAGAGGGCAAGAAGCGCATGAAGATGGTGGGCCGCGTCGAGGTCCCCCAAGAGGCGTTCATCGCGGCGCTCACGACGGACGAGTCGAAGGACAAGGCGAAGAAGTAAGTTGCCCAGCGCGCTTCCTCTAGGAGACCCCGCACCGGCCGACGGCGTCCTGCCGCCCCAGGCGGCCGTCGGCGCCGAAGCACGGGGCTTCTCGCTCTACGCCCACATCCCGTTCTGCACGGTCCGCTGCGGGTACTGCGACTTCAACACGTACACGGCGTCTGAATTGGGCGAGGGTGCGTCCCAGGCTGAGTACGCGCAGACCGCCGTCGCCGAGGTGCGCCTCGCGGCCCGAGCGCTCGACGCCTCTGGCGTGGCGCGCCGTCGTCTGTCCACTGTCTTCTTCGGCGGCGGGACGCCGACGCTGCTCCCGGCGGGGGACCTCGCCGCGATCCTTGCGGCCGCCGTGGGGGAGTGGGGTCTCGAACCCGGCGCGGAGGTCACGACCGAGGCGAATCCGGACTCGGTCACGCCCGAGTCGCTACAGGCTCTCCGCGGGGCCGGCTTCACGCGCGTCTCGTTCGGCATGCAGTCGGCCGTCCCGCATGTCCTCGAGGTTCTCGACCGCACGCATGCCCCGAGCCGCGTGCCCGAGGCCGTCCGGTGGGCCCGCGACGCGGGCCTCGACGTGAGCCTCGACCTCATCTACGGCACGCCGGGCGAGAGCATGGACGATTGGCGCACGTCCCTGGACGCCGCCCTCGACTGCGAGCCTGACCACGTGAGTGCCTATGCGCTCATCGTCGAGGAGGGCACGAAGCTCGCCGCCCAGATCCGTCGCGGCCAGGTCCCGGACGTGGACGACGACGATCACGCCGCGAAGTACGAGCTCGCCGACGAGGTCCTCTCGGGCGCGGGCTTCCATTGGTACGAGGTGAGCAACTGGGCGCGAGGGGCGGCCGACGACGCCCGGCACGAGTGCCGCCATAACGTCGCCTATTGGCGCGGCGGCGACTGGTGGGGGATCGGCCCGGGCGCGCACTCGCACGTGGGCGGGGTCCGCTGGTGGAACGTCAAGCACCCCCGCGCCTACGCGGCGCGCCTCGCCACGGGCGAATCGCCGGCGGCAGGACGCGAGACGCTCGACGCAGGAACGCGCCTCGAAGAGCGCATCATCCTTGAGCTGCGGCTCGCCTCGGGGCTGCCCGTCGAGACGCTCGCCCCGGAGGCCCGACGAGAGGTCGCGGGGCTCATCGCGGACGGGCTCATCGACGGGCCTCAGGCCCTGCGGGGCGTGCTGGCGCTCACGCTCAGGGGAAGGCTGCTCGCCGACGCCGTCGTGCGCCGGCTCATGCCCTGACGGATCCTACTTGATCCAGCGCAGGTTGTAGCGGTACCGGAACGGCTGCCCGCGGTTGACCTCGATGCCCGCGCTCACGGACATGATGGCGAGGGCGAGCCACACGAGGGTCGCGAGCACCGCGAAGAAACTCCCTACGACCGGAATGAGCGCGAGCAGGTTGAGGGCAAGCGCCGCGAGCGTGGGCGGAAGCGTGAAGTTGAGCGCCTCCTTCGACTCCTGCGCCGTGAAAGGCCCCCGATTCCTGAAGGCGAGGTAGACGAGCAGCGACGGGATGCAGCCGAGGATGCCGCCGAAGTGCGCGATCGTGGCCCACTGGCGGTCCTCGCTCGAGGTGAAGGGCTCAGTTCCGCCGACGTTCCCGAGGTGCCCGGAGCGATGCTCGGGCTCATCCTGCCAGTTCTGGGACACAGCACTTCCTTGCACGATTCGAGGACTCGGGGGCTCAATCAAGAATACCCAAGTCCGCTACAAGCCTTCACGCAGTCAGGAAGTCGATGACTTCTTCGACACGTCCAAGGAGCGCCGGCTCGAGATCGGCGTAGGTCCGCACGGCGCCGAGCAGCTTCTGCCAGCCCAGGCCGATGTCCTCGGCGGTCTCATGCGGCCAGCCGAAGGCGCGGAGGATCCCGGTCTTCCAGTCCGTTCCCCGCGGGATGGCGGGCCAGGCCGGGATGCCGAGGGTCTGCGGCCGGATGGCCTGCCACACGTCGACGTACGGATGCCCCACGATGAGGACGTTCTCGGCCGCCCCGGGCACGGCGAGGGCCCGCTCGGCGATGCGGCTCTCCTTCGACCCGTCCACGAGGTGGTCCACGAGGATCCCGAGGCGCCGCTGGGGGCTGGGCGCAAACTCGGCGACGGCGGCGGCGAGATCGTCGACGCCGTGGAGCGGCTCGACGACGATCCCCTCGAGGCGCAGGTCGTCGCCCCAGACCTTCTCGACGAGCTCGGCGTCGTGCTTGCCCTCAACCCAGATGCGGCTCGCACGCGCCACGCGCGCGCGAGACCCGTCCACCGCGATCGAGCCTGACGCCGTTCGCTTCGGGACGGCGTCCGACGCGCGGGGGGCTGGCGGTGTGAGCCGGACGGGCCGGCCCTCGAGCAGGAAGCCGTAGCCGAGCTCGAACGTGCGGGACCTCCCGCGACGGTCCTCGAGCGAGAAAATGTGCATGCCGCCGGACTTCTCGACCCGGGTCACGGCGCCGACCCAGCCGGTCTGGGAGTCCTCAAGTACCATGCCCAGCTCGATGGGAAGGTCCGGGAGGGCGCTCTTCTTCGGGGCGGCGAGCTCTGAAGGCCCCCACTGGTCATAGGACATCACGGCCCGTTCCTCCCTTGCCTGAGCGCGCGTGCAACCGGTCCATGCTATGCGCGCCATGGCTCGCGCCGTCCGCGCGGCGGCCCCGGCGTGTCCCTGTGCGCGGCGGGCGCTCGGCTGGGGGAGCATAATAGATCTAGCACTTGGCCAGAGAGAGTGCTAAGACAATTCCTGCGAGACGGCCTGCACGCGCCGTCGGTGCCGCCGTCAGGAGGTGGAATGAACGAACCCCGCAAGCTCGAGGTGCTCCGCGCGATCGTCGAAGACTACGTGCACTACCGCGAGCCGGTCGGGTCGAAGGCCCTCGTCGAGCGCCATCGGCTGGGAGTCTCAAGCGCCACAATCCGCAACGACATGGCCGCGCTCGAGGACGAAGGCCTCATCGTGGCCCCCCACACGAGCGCCGGGCGCGTCCCCACCGACAAGGGCTATCGCGTGTTCGTCGACCAGCTCACGAACGTTCGGCCGCTCTCGCCGGCGGAACGGCACGCGATCCAGTCGCTCCTCGACGGTGCGGACGATCTCGACGATGTCCTCGAGCGCACGGTGAGGCTCCTGTCCCACCTCACGAACCAAGTCGCCGTCGTCCAATATCCCCAGCTCGGCCGCGCCCGGGTGCGCCACATCGAAGCGGTAGCACTCGCTCCGCGGCAGGTTCTGCTCGTGCTCATCGCGGACAGCGGAACGGTCGAGCAGCGCGTCGTGACGGTCGGCGAGGACCTCGACCACGATCGCCTCGCCCTCTTGCGGCAGAGCTTCCTCGCGGCGACTGCCGGCAAGCCCGTTTCGCAGCTCGGCACGAATCTCGCCATGTCCATGGACTCCCTCCTGCCCGAGGATCGAACGGTCGCGGCCGAGCTCGCGGCGGGCCTCGCAGCCCTCGCCGCGTCGACCCGCGAAGACCGGATGGTCACGGCGGGCACGGCGTATCTTGCGCGGTCGAACAGCGATTTCCTGCAGAGCATCTCGCCGGTGCTCGAGGCGCTCGAAGAGCAGGTCGTCCTGCTCCGCCTCCTGTCCGAAATGGCGAGCGATGCCCGCGGGGTCGCGGTCGCCATCGGCCACGAGACGGCCGCGGACTCCCTCTCGGAGACATCGATCATCGCGACGGGCTACGGCCGCGACGATGCGAAGATCGGCATCGTCGGTCCGACCCGCATGGACTACCCGGCGTCGATGGCGGCCGTGCGCGCCGTCGCCCGGTACCTCTCGAAGATCCTCGCCGGAAGCTAAGAGAAAGAAGACAGTGAGCAGCCACTACGAAACCCTCGGCGTGTCCCCGGACGCGAGCGGCGAGGAGATCAAGAAGGCCTACCGGAAGCTCGCGCGCAGGCTCCACCCCGACGTGAACCCGGGCGAGGAGGCCGCGGACCGCTTCAAGGCGGTCACGCACGCGTACGAGGTCCTCTCCGACCCCGAGAAGCGCCGCATCTACGACACGACGGGAAACGAGAACGGCACCGACAACGGCTTCTCGTACAGCGGCCCCGGATTCGCGTTCCAGGACATCTTCGAGACGTTCTTCGGCGGCGGAGCCGGCCAGGCCGGCCCGGCGTCGCGCGTGCGCCGCGGCCAGGATGCCCTCATCGCGGTCCGCATCGAGCTCAAGGATGCGGTCTTCGGCGTCAACAAGAAGATCGAGGTCGACACGGCGGTGCTCTGCACGCGGTGCGAAGGCTCGTGCTGCGAGCCGGGCACCGAGCCGGTGCGCTGCAGTGTGTGCGGTGGCAGCGGGCACATCCAGCGCGCCGTCCGCTCGATCCTCGGCCAGGTCATGACGACGGCGACGTGCCCCACGTGCAACGGCTTCGGAACCGAGATCCCGAGCCCGTGCAACGAGTGCAACGGCGAGGGCCGCGTCCGGAGCCGCCGCTCGCTCACGGTCAAGATCCCCGCGGGCGTCTCGACGGGCACCCGCATCCAGCTGGCCGGCCAGGGCGAGGCGGGCACCGCGGGCGGCCCCGCGGGCGATCTGTACGTCGAGATCCGGGTGGCCTCCCACGCGACGTTCACGCGCGACGGCGACCAGCTCCACGCGACCCTGAGCGTCCCCATGACGGCGGCTGCCCTCGGCACCGAGCTCGCACTCGAGACCTTCGACGGCGAGCAGTCCATCACGCTCCGCCCGGGCACCCAGTCGGGGGACGTCGTGACGCTTCCGCACCTCGGCGTCGCACGTCTCCGGGGCTCGGGACGCGGCGATCTGCTCGTGCACATCAACGTCGAGGTGCCCACGAAGCTCGACGCCGAGCAGGAGGAGCTGCTCCGGCAGCTCGCGAAGCTGCGCGGCGAGCACGTCGGCGAGGGCAAGCTCGTCGCAACCGGCGGGGGAGTGTTCGCGAAGCTCCGCGACAAGCTGGGGAACCTCTGACGTGTCGAACCCCGTGTTCTTCGTCGCGCCCGGTTCACTCGACGGCCTCGGCGAGGGCGCTACGGCGACCGTGACGGGGCCCGAGGGCCGGCACGCGGCGACGGTCAAGCGACTCGCCCCGGGTGAGCCCGTCGACCTCGTGGACGGGCGGGGGGTGCGCGCCCGTGGACGGGTCTCGCGCGCGGACGGCGACGTCCTCGCCGTCGTGCTCGACGCCGTCGAACGCGAGGAGAAGCCCCCCTACCGGCTCGTGCTCGTGCAGGCCCTCGCGAAGGGCGATCGCGACGAGCTCGCCGCCGAAGCGGCGACCGAGCTCGGCGTCGACGCGGTAGTCCCCTGGCAGGCCGAACGCTCGATCGTGCGCTGGAAGGGCGAGAGGGCCGCGAAGTCCCTAGCGAAGTGGCGGTCCGTCGTCGCGGCGGCCGCCAAGCAGTCCCGGCGCGCGTGGGTGCCCGACGTCGACGAAGCGCACGACGGCGCCGCCCTCACCGCGCGCATCGGGCGGTCCGCACTCGCCGTCGTCCTCCATGAGGACGCGACCGCCCCGCTCGGGCCCGTCCTCGAGACATTCGCGGCCGAGGCGAAGAACGGCGCCGCGCCCGAGGACGGCGAGGTCCTCTTCGTCGTTGGGCCGGAAGGCGGCATCTCGCCCGCGGAGATCGCGCGGTTCATTGATGCGGGAGCACGGCTCGCGCTCCTCGGACCCCACGTGCTCCGCTCGTCGACGGCGGGTCCCGCCGCCCTCGCGATCGCGGCCGACCGCCTCGGCCGCTGGCCCGGCAGGACCTGACGCGCACCGTCACGGGGTGACGGTGAACTCCTTCGAGTCCCACGCGAGGCTTGTCGGGTCGCCCGTGCCGGGGTCGTTGGGGAAGATCCGCAGCACGTACTTGCCGGCCGGCAGATTCACGCTGAAGCGGAACTGCCCCTGCGTCGCGTCGGCCCCGCTCGAGGAGACGTGCCCGCTCACGTAGGGCGACGACTTGTCGCCCTTGACGTCGGCGTGCGAGATCTGCCAGTAGACTTCGGCGCCCGGCGCCGTCGCCCGGCCGAAGACGGCGATCTGGCTGTGCGCCGACTCGGTCCCGGCCTGGGGGTCGATGATCCACATCGAGGCGACCATGGCAGGATCGCGCTGCATGAGCTGGCCGAGCTGAACGCGGTTGAACGCGAGCTGGTCCGTCCGGCCGTCGACGAGGAGCATGACCTGGACGGGCTGGCCCGTGTCGATCACGCCCGCGCTGGCCGCCGCGGCGGTCGCCGTGTAGACGAGCTGCTGGACCGCAAGCTGGGCCGTCTGCTCGTCCACCGTGCTGTTGAATGCGTCGGAGGAGACGTCGACCGTGATGACGTTGCGTCCGGAGATGGAAGCGGCCAGCTTCTTGGGGGGCTGCCACGGCGTGAACAGGTTGGCATCGAGGGGCTTGGCCGACATCATGAGGCGCAGCGCCTTCGTGACGGGGTTGTCGGTGCCCGGTGTATCGCGGAACTCGCGGTACAGGAACACGCCGTCTCGAGCCCGCCCGAGCCAGTAGACCGGGGACTTCGTCGATGTCTGGGAGGTCTCGAGCGGAACCGTCGCGGACGGGCCGCTCGTGCTGACCGCGGCCGACGCGCCTGCGGCGACCGTCGGGGCGGGCTGCCCCGTGGCCGTGCATCCGGCGAGGGCGACGACGACGGCCACGGCACAGCCCGCGAGCGCAGCTCGGCTGCGCCGCATCGGGCTCGCGTGTCGCGTCGACATGGCTCTCCCTCCGGGCTGGTCGCTGGGTACCCGAAGGCACCCGAAAGGCAGGGCTGCACGCGGACCCCCCGCCGGCGCCACCCCAGGGCACTGTCCAGCTTGGCACAGGGCCCGGCGCACGAGCGGCCGGCTGGCGGATTCGTTGCCCAAGTGATGCGTGATCGATACCAAGCGCTAGCATGGATCGACATCACCCTTGTGAGGAGAGAAGGCATTTGACAGCGGAGTTCCCGCACACGACGCCCACCACCCGCACCGAAGTCCTCCGCTTCGCCTCGGGGGAGGACATGGTCCACATCCTCGGCCCGCACGACGAGGCCCTGCGGTACGTCGAAGAGCAGTTCCCGTCGGTGTCGATCCATGTGCGCGGCAACGAGCTCACGATCGTCGGACCGCCCGCCGAGGCCCCCTACATCAGGCGGCTGTTCGAGGAGATCGCCTCGCTCGTGGAGCGCGGTACCCCGGTGACGCCGGCGTCGCTCGCCCAGCTCGTCTCGATGCTCCGGACCCAGACGGTCGCGAGCCCCTCGGACGTCCTCACGCACAACATCCTCACGAGCCGCGGCCGGACCATCCGTCCGAAGACCGCGAACCAGAAGAACTACGTCGACGCGATCGACGCCAACACGGTGATCTTCGGGATCGGCCCTGCGGGCACGGGCAAGACGTACCTCGCGATGGCCAAGGCCGTCCAGGCGCTCCAGCACAAGGACGTGAGCCGGATCATCCTCACGCGCCCGGCCGTCGAGGCGGGGGAGCGGCTCGGGTTCCTGCCGGGGACGCTCAACGACAAGATCGATCCGTACCTGCGCCCGCTCTACGACGCGCTCCACGACATGATCGATCCCGAGTCGATTCCTCGCCTCATGGCAGCCGGGACGATCGAGGTGGCGCCTCTCGCCTATATGCGGGGCCGAACCCTCAATGACGCGTTCATCATCCTCGACGAGGCCCAGAACACGACGCCCGAGCAGATGAAGATGTTCCTCACGCGCCTCGGCTTCGGCTCGAAGATGGTGGTCACGGGGGACGTCACGCAGGTGGACCTTCCGTCGGGGGCGTCCTCGGGCCTCCGCATCGTGCGGGACATCCTCGACGGAATCGAGGACGTGAACTTCTCGCTGCTCGACGCGGGCGACGTGGTGCGGCATCGCCTCGTCTCCGACATCGTCGAGGCGTACGGCCGCTGGGACGAACGGCAGAGGGCGAGGGCGGAGCGGGCCAAGGCACGCTCCGAGCGCCACCGAGCGACCGGAACGGACCGCTCCGCGCCGACTAAGCTTGAGCCGTGAGCATCGAAGTCAACAACGAGTCCGGCACGCCCGTCGACGAGGAGGCCCTCGTGCGCCTCGGCCGGTTCATCTTCGACCGGCTGTGGCTCCACCCGCAGACCGAGCTCTCGGTGCTCCTCGTAGACGAAGCCGCGATGGAGCGGCTGCATATCGAGCTCATGGACGAACCGGGGCCCACCGACGTCCTGTCGGTGCCCATGGACGAGCTCACGCCCGGCACCCCGGGCCGGCCTACTCCGCAGGGCATGCTCGGCGACATCGCCATCTGCCCGCAGGTCGCCGCCGATCAGGCCGCGCGGGGCGGCCATTCGACCGAGGACGAGATGCTGCTGCTCGCGACGCACGGCATCCTCCATCTGCTCGGCTTCGACCACGCGGAGCCCGAGGAGCGGGAGGAGATGTTCGGCCTCCAGCGCGAACTGCTCACCGAGTTCCTGGGCCGGCCGGCCCCGAAGGAGACGATGGCGTGACGATTGCCGTCCTGCTGGCCATGGCGCTGGCGTTCACGGCCCTCGCTGCCCTCCTCACCGCTGCCGAGGCAGCCCTCGCCTTCCTGCCGCGCCATGAGGCCGAGGAACGCATCGACCAAGGGCGCGCGCACTCGCTCGCCGTCATCCTCGCGTCGCCTGTTCCGCATGTCCGCGCCCTGCGCTTCTGGCGCATCTGGTTCGAGACGGCGTCGGCCGTCGCGGTGGCCGTCCTCATGACGAGCTGGCTGGGCAACATCTGGCTCGCGGGGCTTGCCGCGACGATCGTCATGGCCCTCATCGGCTTCCTCCTTGTCGGCGTATCGCCGCGCCAGCTCGGCCGGCGGCACGCACTCGGCGTCGCGGCGTGGACCGCTCCGCTCACGACCTTCCTGCGAGGCGTCCTCGGCCCGATCCCGGGCTGGCTCGTGTCGGTCGGGAGCGCCGCGACCGGCACCGATCCGAACCAAGAGGACGCGATCTACTCGACCGACGAGCTCCGCGAATTCGTCGAGCGGGCGAGCGACTCCGAGGACTTCGAGGACGACCAGGCCGAGCTCCTGCAGTCGGTCTTCGAGCTCGGAGAGACACTCGTGCGCGCGGTCATGGTCCCGCGCACCGACGTCATCGCGATCGAGGCCGGTTCGAGCCTTCGCAAGGCGATGTCGCTCTTCCTCCGATCGGGCTGCTCCCGTGTGCCCGTCTATGTCGAGAACCTCGACGATGTCCGCGGCGTCCTCTATCTCAAGGACGTCGCGGCGCGGCTGCACCAGGCGCCCGAGGCGAGCGGGGAGACGGTCGAGAACTATGTGCGCGAGCCGAGGTTCGTGCCGGAGTCGAAGCCCGTCAACGAGCTCCTCAAGGAGCTTCAGCGCGAGTCGACGCACCTCGCGATCGTCGTCGACGAGTATGGCGGCACGGCCGGGCTCGTGACGCTCGAGGACCTCATCGAGGAGCTCGTCGGCGAGATCGCGGACGAGTACGACGACGAGGATGCCGAACCCATCGAGATCGAGCCCGGGGTTTTCCGGATTCCCGCGCGCATGAGCCTCGACGATCTCGGCGAGCTCTTCGACGAGGACGTTGAAGACGATGAGGTGGACACCGCGGGCGGTCTTCTCGCGAAGGCGATCGGGCGGGTGCCCATTGTCGGAAGCGCGGCGGACGTCGACGGGATTCGGCTCATGGCCGAACGCCTCGAAGGGCGGCGCAAGCGAGTAAGTCACCTCCTCGCCCGGCGCTCCGATGCCACCGACGAGGGCGACGAGGCGCGCGTGGGCGAGGGCGAGCGGGACAACGCCGACAGGCACAACGCCGAAAGGCACAGCACAGCGAGGCAAGACGCCGTGAGGCATAACGCCACGAGGCACAATACAGAAGCGACAGGGAGACAGCATGGCTAGGCGGGACGGCGGCGCGGCATCGTCGAGCGGCGAATTCAAGGGCGCGACGACGGACGACGGCGGCTTCCGCGCCGGGTTTGCCGTCCTCGTCGGGCGACCCAACGCGGGCAAGTCCACGCTGACCAACGCCCTCGTGGGGCAGAAGGTCGCCATCACGTCGGCGAAGCCGCAGACGACGCGGCACACGATCCGCGGCATCGTGCACCGGCCTGACGCCCAGCTTGTGCTCGTCGATACCCCGGGCCTCCACCGGCCGCGCACGCTGCTCGGCCAGCGGCTCAACGATCTCGTCGCCGAAACGCTCTCGGAGGTCGACGCGATCGGCTTCTGCATCCCCGCCAACGAGCGCATCGGCCCGGGCGACCGGTTCATCGCCGCCCAGCTCGCCGCCGTCGGCCGCAAGCCGATCGTGGCGATTGTCACCAAGGCGGACCTTGCCGACAGGGCTCGCGTCACGGAGCAGCTCCTCGCGGTCACGGATCTCGGACGCGAGGTCCTGGGGGGCGAGGGCTTCTCCGACATCGTCCCGGTCTCGGCCCAGGATGGGTTCCAGGTGGAGACCGTCGCGGACGTGCTCGTGGGCCACATGCCGCCGTCGCCGCCGCTCTACCCGGACGGCGAGCTCACGGACGAGCCCGAGGCCGTCATGGTCGCGGAGCTCGTGCGCGAGGCCGCCCTCGAGGGCGTCCGCGACGAGCTGCCTCACTCTCTCGCCGTCGTCGTGGACGAGATTGTCCCGCGCGAGGACCGTCCCGAGGACAACCCGCTGCTCGACGTGCGTGTCAACCTCTTCGTCGAGCGCCCCTCGCAGAAGGCGATCATCATCGGGCGCGGTGGCGCACGGCTCCGGGAGGTCGGATCGACCGCGCGGCGGGGCATCGAGGCCCTGCTCGGAACCAAGATCTACCTCGATCTCCACGTCAAAGTCGCGAAGGACTGGCAGCGCGATCCCAAGCAGCTGGGGCGGCTCGGATTCTGACCTCCACAGTGAACTCACAGTCGCCCCTGTAAAATAGTTCGGAGTACCACTTACCGGAGGGCTCCATTTGGTCACATCAGGGCACGTCCCGCGTCACATCAGGACGCGCCGCACCGTACCAGTCTGGGCAAAGGTCCTCGGCGGCTTGGTGGCGCTCACGCTCGTGGGGGTCATCGCCTTCGCCGGGTACTGGACGTGGCGACTCCAGTCCAATATCCGCGAGGCGCCTCTGAGCGCCGGCAACTCGACTGCCGACGCGAACAACGACGCGACGGATCCGCTCCAGATCCTCATCATCGGAACGGACACACGAGACGGCGCCGACGCCGCCTACGGCTCTCAGACAGACAGCTCGGGGTACGGCAATTCGGACGTCATGATCCTCATGAACATCTCGGGGGACAACAAGATCGTCTCCATGACGAGCTTCCCGCGCGACCTCATGGTCCCGATCCCGAAGTGCCACGACCCGAAGACGAATCGGGACTTTCCGGCGCAGGCCATGGCCCAGATCAACTCGGCGATGTCGGAGGCCGGGCCGGGCTGCATTGTCGATACCGTCAACAAGCTCACGGGCCTCACGATCGACCACTTCATGGTCGCCGACTTCAACGCAGTCAAGGACCTCTCGAACACCATCGGCGGCGTCCAGGTGTGCGTCAACGCCCCGGTCAACGACCCGCTGTCGGGCCTCAAGCTCCCTGCCGGGACGTCGACGATCCAGGGCGAAATGGCGCTCTCATTCCTCCGCAGCCGGCACGGGGTCGGAGACGGGAGCGATATCTCCCGCATCAAGTCCCAGCAGGAGTTCCTCGCCTCCCTCACCCGCAAGGTCAAGTCGGACGGCACGCTGACGGACGTTCCGAAGCTTCTGAGCATCGCGGACACCATCACGAAGAACCTCACGGTGGACAGCGGCCTCGCGAATCCGCAGGCCATGCTCACGATCGCGAACCGGCTCAAGGCGGTTGACCTCGGCAAGGTCGCGTTCGTGACCGTCCCGTGGGAGCCCTACACAGCGGACCCGAACCGGGTCCAGGTGAAAGAGCCGGACGCCGGTTCCCTGTTCCAGGCCCTCCGGGACAACCGTGACCTCACGGCTCCCGCAACGGCTTCGCCCGGCCCCAGCGCAAGCTCGGAGCCTTCGGCGACGACCACTGCTACCGCTCCGCCGGCCTACAACAAGGCACTTCAGCCCGTGAGCGTCGCGAATGGCACAGGCGTGCCGGGGCGCGCGCTCGAGGTCGCGAAGTTCCTCATCGGCCAGGGGTTCGCGAAGACGACCGAGTTCAACGCGAACGGCGTCGCCGCGACCAACGTCTACTACGGGGCGAACTTCGCCGATGTCGCGAAGGACGTCGCAGCATCGCTCGGCATCCCCGAGTCCCAGGTGCACCCGGCGAACATCGCCGGCGTACAGGTCTACCTCGGCCAGGACTTCACGACGGGCACCCACTACACGCCCAAGCTGCCGGACAACGTCGTCGCCCAGACGGCGGCCGACAGCACGTGTCAGGCGGCCTTCGGCCACTAGGCGGGACACACACCCCAAGCAGGGCCCGCGGCACAGATCATGCCGGGGCCCTGCGGCGTGTGATCACCAGATCTCGACGCGCTCCGCTGGATCGAGCCACATCGCGTCTCCCGCTGACACGCCGAACGCCTCGTGGAAGGCCGAGAGGTTCCGCGCGATCGTGTTGGTGCGGAACTCGTTGGGGGAGTGCGGGTCGATCGCAAGGCGCCGGACCGACTCCTCCGGGCGGCACACCTGCCGCCACACCGTGGCCCAGGAGACGAAGAAGCGCTGGGCTCCAGTCAGCCCGTCAATCTCGGGTGCTTCGACGCCGCCGAGGTGCAGGTGATACGCCTTGAACGCGATCCCGAGCCCGCCCAGATCCCCGATGTTCTCGCCGAGCGTGAGCTTCCCGTTGACCGTGTGCCCGGGCGCCTCGGCCGGCGAGAGGACCTCGAACTGCCCGACGAGCCGTTCGGTGAGCGCCTCGAACGCCGCGCGATCCTCGTCGGTCCACCAGTTGCGCAGCGCGCCGTCGCCATCGAACTGCGAACCCTGGTCGTCGAAGCCGTGCCCGATCTCGTGGCCGATGACGGCACCGATGCCGCCGTAGTTCACCGCGGCGTCCGCCTCGGGGTGGTAGAAGGGCGGCTGGAGGATCGCGGCGGGGAAGACGATCTCGTTCATGAGCGGGTGGTAGTAGGCATTGACGGTCTGGGGCGTCATGAGCCACTTGACCCGGTCCACGGGCTTGCCGATCTCGTCGAGGAGCCGATCGAGCTCGCCGGCGTGGGCCCGCTGCATGTTGCCCAGCAGGTCGTCATCGCGGATCACGACAGCGGAGAAGTCGATCCACTCGTCCGGGTACCCGATCTTCGCCCGGAACGCCGCGAGCTTGTCGAGGGCCCGCTGCCGGGTCTCGGGGCCCATCCAGGGCAGCACGGCGATGCTCTCGCGGTACGCCTCGACGATGTCGTCGACGAGGAGCTGCATGGCCTCCTTGTGCTCGGCGGGGAAGTGCCGTTCGACGTACAGGCGGGCCACCGCCATGCCGAGGCCGGCCTCGACGGCGGCGACGCCGCGCTTCCAGCGCTCCTTGTTCTCGGGGGTTCCGCTCAGGACCGTCCCGTAGAACGCGAAGTGCCGATCAACGAAGTCGGGGGAGAGGAAGGGCGCCGCGGCCGAGATGACCTGGGCGCCGAGCCAGTGCTTCCAGTCCGCGAGCGGCACCTCGGCGAGAAGGGGAGCGAGGCCGGAGAGGAACTCGGGGTTGCCGACAACGAGCTCGGCGCGCGCGGCCTCGCTCACGCCGGTCGACTCGCCCCACACGGCGAAGTGCGGGAACGCGGCCTCGGCTTCGGCGTGGGTGAAGAGGTTGTAGGTCTTCTGGGGGTCGCGGAGGGTCACACGGTCCCAGTGCAGGCCCGCGAGCTGGATCTCGAGGCGGACGACGGCGGCCGCGGCCTCCGCAGGGGATTCCTTCCCCACGAGCGCGAACACGTCCGCAAGGTAGAGCTCGTACGCCGTGCGCACTTCGGCGAACTTCTCCTCGCGGTAGTAGGACTCGTCGGGGAGCCCCAGCCCGCCTTGCGAGAGGTACAGGACGACACGTTCGGGGTCGCCCGCGTCCGGTGCCGCGTAGTAGCCGAAGAGCCCCTCGCTGCCCCCACGCCCAAGGCGCGCCGACGTCGCGACGAGCCCTTCGGCGTCGTCAATCGAGTCCACCTCGGCGAGCAGCGCCGCGACGGGTTCGCCACCTAGCCGCGCGGCGCGAGCCTCGTCCATGAAGGAGCGGTAGAACGAGCCGATCTTCTGTGCTTCCGAGCCCTCCTCGTGCTCGGCCGAGGCGAGCTCTTCGATGAGGGCCCGCACGTCCTCCTCGGCGCGGTCCCGCAGCTGGACGAACGTTCCCACGAGCGCCCGGTCGGCCGGGATCTCCGTCTCGCGGAGCCACGCGCCGTTGACGTGGCGGTAGAGGTCGTCCTGCGGGCGCACGGTTTCGTCGAAGTACTCTCGGTCCACGCCAGACGGCGCGGCTGGGCTCTCGGCCATGGTGCCTCCTCAGGCTTGCTCGGATGGCTTCATCTTAGGTGCGAGCACGGTTGTCGCGGCCGAGCGGCAGGGATCGCGGCGAAACGGGCGTGCTATGGTGACGAGGTGCCATTCGCGCAGCGCCTTCTTCTTAGCTGCCGTGGCGGGGCGCTGTAGCTGCTGACGGATCGGCTTTCCGAAAGCGCTAGGCCGGATCCCCGCCGCGGAGTTCTGTGATGCCCGGCCACAGCGGATCCCAGCTTTCGAGAAAGGCCTAGAGTAAAACCATGCGCAATGCACAGAAGCCTTCGGGCATGCCCGTCCATCGCTATGTCCCCTTCCACGAGCAGATCACCGTCGAACTGCCGGACCGGACGTGGCCCGACAAGCGCATCGACAAGGCCCCCCGCTGGTGCGCCGTTGACCTGCGCGACGGAAACCAGGCGCTCATCGACCCCATGAGCCCCGCACGCAAGCTCAAGATGTTCAAGCTGCTCGTCGAGATGGGCTACAAGGAGATCGAGGTCGGCTTCCCGTCCGCGTCGCAGACCGACTTCGACTTCGTGCGCCAGCTCATCGAGGGCGGCCACATCCCCGAGGACGTTACGATCCAGGTCCTCACGCAGGCCCGCGAACACCTCATCGAGCGCACGTACGAGTCCCTCGTCGGGGCCCGCAGCGCGATCGTCCACCTCTACAACTCGACGTCCGTCCTGCAGCGCCGGGTCGTGTTCAACGCGGACGAGGAGGGCATCCTCGACATCGCCGTCCAGGGCGCCCTGCTGTGCAAGAAGTACCAGGAGACGATTCCGGACACGCATATCACGTACGAGTACTCGCCCGAGTCGTTCACCGGCACGGAGCTCGAGTACGCCGCCCGCGTGTGCAACAAGGTCGCCGAGATCTTCGAGGCCTCGGCCGACAGCCAGGTCATCATCAATCTCCCCGCGACCGTCGAGATGGCAACCCCGAACGTCTACGCCGACTCGATCGAGTGGATGAGCCGGAACCTGCATCCGCGCGAGGGCATCATCATCTCCCTGCACCCGCACAACGATCGTGGCACGGGCGTCGCGGCCGCCGAGCTCGGCTACCTCGCCGGGGCGGACCGGATCGAGGGCTGCCTCTTCGGCAACGGCGAGCGCACCGGCAACGTCGACCTCGTGACGCTGGGCCTGAACCTGTTCGTCCAGGGCATCGACCCGATGATCAACTTCTCGAACATCGACGAGATCCGCCGCACGGTCGAGTACTGCAACCAGCTTCCCGTCGCCGAGCGTTCGCCGTACGGCGGCGATCTCGTCTTCACGGCGTTCTCCGGCTCGCACCAGGACGCCATCAAGAAGGGCCTCGAGGCGCTCGAGCGGGACGCGAAGGCTGCGGGCGTGCCCGTGGACGAGTTCACGTGGCAGGTCCCGTACCTCCCGATCGACCCGAAGGATGTTGGCCGCACGTACGAGGCCGTCATCCGGGTCAATTCGCAGTCCGGCAAGGGCGGCGTCGCGTACCTGCTCAAGAACGAGCACAACCTCGACCTGCCGCGCCGTGCGCAGATCGAGTTCTCGCGTGTCATCCAGCGGCACACCGACGCCGCGGGCGGCGAGGTGAGCTCGGCGGTGCTGTGGGACATCTTCAGCGACGAGTACCTCCCGGCGTCGTCCGTCGACGGTGGCAAGGTGTGGGGCCGCTACGCACTCACGTCGGTCAGCACCCAGACGGGCGACGACGGGAGCATGGACCTCACGGCGACGCTCCGGATCGACGGTGAGCAGGTTCAGCGCAGCGGGACCGGGAACGGCCCGATCGCGGCACTCCTCGACATCTTCGCGCGCGAAGGCGTCGACGTTCGGGTGCTCGACTACACCGAGCACGCCCTCTCCGAGGGCGGCAGCGCGCGCGCCGCAGCGTATGTCGAGTGTGGCATCGGGGAGCGGATCCTGTGGGGCATCGGCATCGATGCGAACACGAGCCTCGCCGCGCTCAAGGCCGTTGTCTCGGCCGTCAACCGCGCCATCCGCGACGACGCGAGCGCGGGCATCTAGCCTCCGCTGTCGCGCCCGGCCGCGCCGCGCCCCGTCCCTTCGGCGGGGCGCGGCGCGGCCCGTGCGGACCGCCGGATGCGGGCGGGCGGGTGGGAGAATATCTCGTATGGCCGAATCGACGTTCGCTGCACGGAGCTACCGTGACGACGGCGTCGTCCTGCGCACCCACCGGCTCGGCGAGGCGGACCGCATCATCGTGCTCCTGACCAAGCACCACGGGCAGGTGCGCGCCGTCGCCCGGGGCGTGCGGCGCACGGGGAGCCGCTTCGGCGCGCGGCTCGAGCCGTTCATGGTCGCGGACCTCCAGCTCGTCCGCGGGCGTTCCCTCGAGGTCGTCGGGCAGGCGGTTGCGCGGGGGACGTACGGAAGCGAGATCGCGGCCGACTATGCGCGCTACACGGCGGCGGCCGCGATGGCCGAAACGGCCGAGCGCCTCACGGCGAACGACGGCGAAGCCTCTCTCCCGCACTACCAGCTCCTTGTCGGGGCGCTCGCCGCCCTGAGCCGCGGCGCGCACGCGCCCGAGCTCATCCTCGACTCCTACCTCCTGCGCGCGCTCTCGACGGCGGGCTGGGCCCCGAGCTTCACGGACTGCGCGCGGTGCGGCGAACCTGGCCCCCACGCAGCGTTCTCCGCGGCGCTCGGCGGCATCGTCTGCCACGGCTGCAGGCCCCCGGGCTCGCCGGCACCCGCCCCCGAGACCGTGCACCTTCTCGCGGCGCTCCTCTCGGGGGATTGGAGCGTGGCCGATACCTCCGAGCCGATCCATCGCCGAGAGGCCTCGGGCCTCGTCGCCGCCTACGTCCAGTGGCACCTCGAGCGCGCGGTCCGTTCGCTCCGGCTCGTCGAGCGGGACGACCCCACTTCCCTTCCCACGCGACAGGAGAGCAGCCTGACGTGACGCCGACCCGAACCGGAGGCCACCCCATCCTCGCCCCGTACCCGCATCCGTCGGGCGCCACGGCGCCCCACATCCCCGCCCAGTTCGTGCCGCGGCACGTCGCGATCGTCATGGACGGGAACGGCCGGTGGGCGAATCAGCGCGGGCTTCCGCGCATCGAAGGCCACAAGGCTGGCGAGCCCGCCCTGCTCGACGTCGTCGCGGGAGCCATCGAGCTCGGCATCGAATACGTCTCGGTCTACGCGTTCTCGACGGAGAACTGGCGCCGTTCGCCCGAGGAAGTCCGCTTCCTCATGGGCTTCAACCGAGACGTGCTGCGGCGGCAGCGGGACACGCTGGATTCGTGGGGGGTGCGCATCAGGTGGTCGGGCCGCCGTCCGAAGCTGTGGGGTTCGGTGATCCGCGAGCTCGAGGTGGCCGAGGAGCTCACGAAGGGCAATTCGACGTGCCACCTCACGATGTGCGTGAACTACGGCGGCCGTGCGGAGATCGCCGATGCCGCCGCCGCGATCGCGCGGGACGTCGCGGCGGGGGTCCTCAGCCCGCGAGCCGTGAACGAGAAGACCGTCCAGCGCTATCTCGATGAACCGGACCTCCCCGACGTTGATCTCTTCCTCCGCAGCTCGGGCGAGCAGCGGCTGAGCAACTTCATGCTGTGGCAGTCCGCGTATGCCGAGATGGTGTTCATGGACACGCTCTGGCCGGATGTCGACCGCCGCACGCTGTGGGAAGCCGTCGAGATCTACGCGCGGCGCGACCGCCGCTACGGCGGTGCCGTCGACCGCGCGGCGGCGGTCAAGCCCCGAGGCTAGGGGCCGACGGCGTCTGTCCGCCCCGCGACGACGTCGAGCCAGCCGCCGAGTCGCGTGTAGGCCTCCCGCCGCACGGCCGGTGCGGAGAGCAGGACGTCATGGAGGCCGCCGTCGACGAGCACCTCGTCGAGGGATGCGCACACGGCCGCGGCAGCGCGGCGCATCGGCGCGATGGCGAGGACCGCGTCCCGCGAACGCATGTGCTCGCGCCACATGAGGCCTGTGTCGCTGCGGGTGGATGCCAGCAGGAGCGCGGGCAGGGCAATGCGCGGCCCAGCGGCGAGCTCGCGCTGGGCCGCCAAGACGCCGTGCAGCCAGCCGACCCTCACAGGAAACGCCGCACGCGGCCGCAGATCCTCCCGCAGGTCCCATTCCCCGCCTGCCTGGCGGGCGATCGCGCGCCAGTAATGGCCGCGCGGCGGCAGGGGGATGATGCGTTCGGGCTGCGTCCCCGCGTGCGGGCCGAGCGCCCATTCGAGCATGGCTCCGGCCGTTCGGCCTCCATATGGGGCGAGCCACGGGCTGCTCAGCACGACGCCTGCGAGGCGCTCAGGGCGGCGCTGGGCTTCGAGGGCGACGGCGAGCCCGCCGGTCGAGTGGCCCATGAGGATCACGGAGCCTTCGCCCTCTTCGCGGACCGCGTCGATCGCCGCGCCGATGCTCGCGAGGTAGTGATCCGCGGACGGCACGAAGCCCGGCCGCCCGCCGGGACGCAGGCTGCGCCCATGCTCGGGAAGGTCGAGGGCGTAGAAACGCCAGCCCCGATCGGAGGCAAAGCGCGCGAGTTCGGTATTGAAGTAGTAGTCGCTCCACCCATGCACGTACACGAGGGCAGGGACCCGCGACCCAGCCGCCGGCGGCCGGGCGTCGTGGCGCACGAGGGTTCCCCACGCCGTAGTCCGGTCGCCGAGGGCGCGCTGTTCGAAGCCGGCGCCGAGAAAATCGGGGCCCCAATGGTCCATTCAGGTTCCCCTCCTTCCCTCTCAGGATAGGGCCGGCGCACGGCCCGTTTTGTGGCCCACCATTCTCCTGCGAGAAACTGGATCCATGCGCTTCTATCCCCTCTTCTTCCGTGCCGCGTTCTCGTGGATGGACGCCGAACGCGCCCATCGGATCGGCTACGGCGCGATCCGAGCCGTCCACGGCGTCGGCCTCGGCCGCGTGCTCGGGGCGTTGTCGGCACCCGGTCCGGAGCTGCGGACCTCAGTCTTCGGGGTCGAGTTCCCGTCGCCGTTCGGGCTCGCGGCCGGCTTCGACAAGGAGGGGAGGTGCATCGAGGCCCTCGCGGAGCTGGGGTTCGGGCACATCGAGGTGGGCACCGTCACGGGCCAGGCCCAGCCGGGGAATCCCCGGCCGCGGCTCTTCCGCCTCATCAAGGACCGTGCGGTGGTCAACCGGATGGGCTTCAACAACGACGGCGCAGAGGCCGTCGCCCCGCGCATCGCGGCGGCGCGCGCGTCCCTTGAGGAGCGCTACGGCACCCACCGGCCGATCATCGGCATCAACATCGGCAAGACGAAGGTCGTAGAGCTCGAGGACGCCGCGGACGACTACCGAGCGAGCGCCCGCGCGCTCGCCCCATTCGCCGACTACCTTGTGGTCAACGTGAGCTCGCCCAACACGCCGGGGCTCCGGCTGCTCCAGAGCGTCGAAACGCTGCGTCCGCTGCTTGAGGCGGTGCGGGAGGAATCGACGTCCGCGGCCGGGCGGCGCGTCCCGCTGCTCGTCAAGATCGCGCCGGATCTCGCCGATTCCGACATCGACGACGTGGCCCGCCTCGCTGTGGACCTCGGCCTCGAGGGCATCATCGCCACGAACACGACGATCGGGCGCGAAGGCCTCGAGAGCGATTCGGCCGCCGTCGAGGCCTGCGGCGCGGGCGGCCTCTCGGGGGCGCCGCTCAAGGCCCGGTCGCTCGAGGTGCTGCGCCGGCTCGCCTCGATGGCCGGGGACCGGCTGGCCCTCGTCTCGGTCGGTGGCGTCGAGACAGCAGCCGATGTACGGGAAAGGCTCGCCGCTGGGGCGAGCCTTGTCCAGGGGTACACGGCGTTTCTCTACGAGGGGCCGTTCTGGGCAGCCTCGGTGAATCGGGGTCTCACCAAGGCCGCTCCGGTCACGACGGGTACTGGCCGCGCGTGACCTGAGGCTTGGGCAGCCGCAGCGGGCGGAACTGGAGGGCGCGCATCGCGCCGTACCAGACCGTTCCGCGCTCGACCTCGCGGAACTTCGCGGTGAGCCGCTTCTTGATCTGGCGCGAAAGCCAGAACGTGTCGAAGATGACGAGCGCGAAAACCACCCAGAACGCGATGAGGATATAGAACTGGGCTTCGCTCGCCTGGGGGACCACGAACGAGATGACCACAAAGGCGAGTGCCGCGAACATGAGGTACTCGCCGACGTTGAAGCGCGCGTCCACGACGTCACGCGTAAAGCGCTTCTGCTCGCCGCGGTCCTTGTAGGGGAGATAGCGCTCGTCGCCGGTCTCGAGAGCGCGGCGGGTCCGCGCGCGCTCCTCGGCCGCTGCCTGCCGCTCAACGGCTTTGGAGGCCTTGCGGTCCGTGGGGACAATCGGACGACGGCGGGCCGCCTCCTGGTCCTTGCGCCGCGGGGTGGGCGCGCCCTTGCCGGCGAGGGGGGCGGCCGGCTGTTCCTCGGGCTGCCCGGCGCTCTCGGCCGCAGACCCATTCTTTCGTCCAAACACCACTCAAGAATAGCCAACTGAACAGGCGACGTGCCCCGAAGAGACGCCTCGCGCGCCATTGATGGCCTTGGCAGCGGATTGTACTGTGAAGCCATGATTTCAGAACTCGCGCCCCTTGCGCCCGGTGTGTCCCACGAGCTGCGCGCGGCCGTCCATGAGCGCTTCGAGACGACCGTTGCCGAACTGGTCTCCCTCGCCTCGATTCCTGGGATCGCGTGGGAGGCCTTCGACGCGTCCGAACTCGAACGCAGCGCCGAGGCTGTCGCGGAGCTGGCCACGGCGGCGGGCTTCGAGGGGGTCGAGATCCTCCGCGCACCGCGCCCCGACGGCCAGCCCGGGGGGCCCGCCGTCGTCGCCCGCCGGGCCGCTCAGCCGGGCTGCCCCACCGTTCTCCTCTACGCGCATCATGACGTGCAGCCGCCGGGGGATGCGGAGCTATGGGACTCCGAGCCGTTTGCGCCTCAGGAACGCGGAGGCCGGCTCTACGGGCGCGGGACCGCGGACGACAAGGCCGGCGTCATGGTTCATCTCGCCGCATGGCGCGCAATGGCCGCGACGCTCGGCGACGCCGCCGGGGTCGGTGTGACCGTCTTCGTCGAGGGCGAGGAGGAGCATGGTTCGCCGAGCTTCCGCACCTTCCTCGAGACGTACCGCGATCGGCTGGCCGCGGACGTCATCGTCGTCGCGGACTCGGCGAACTGGGCCATCGGCGTGCCGGCCCTCACAACGAGCCTGCGGGGTCTCATCGACGCGACAGTCTCGGTGAGCGTCCTCTCGCACTCCGTGCATTCAGGCGTCTTCGGCGGGCCCGTCCTCGACGCACCGACGATCCTGGCGCGGCTCATCGCGACCCTCCACGACGACGAAGGAAATGTCGCGATTCCGGGGCTCGTCGTCGCCGACGACCCCGATGTCGACTATCCAGAACCCCAATACCGCGCCGATGCGGGAGTGCTCGACGGCGTACGGCTCGCTGGGAGCGGGAGCATCGCCGCGCGACTGTGGACCCGTCCCGCCCTGTCAGTCGTCGGCATCGACGTCCCGCCGGTGGCAGTGGCCTCCAATACGATCCAGGCCTCGGCCCGGGCGAAGATCAGCCTGCGCCTCGCCCCCGGGCAGGATCCCGACGCGGCCATGGACGCGCTCCGCCGTCATCTCGAGGCCAACGTGCCTTTCGGCGCACACGTCGCATTCACGCCGGGGGAGCGGGGGAGCGCCTACCGCGCGGACCCGGATTCGCCGGCATCGAAGCTCGCGCTCACCGCGCTGCGCGAGGCCTGGGGAACCGATCCCGTGCGGATGGGAATGGGAGGGTCCATCCCGTTTGTTGCCGATCTCAAGGAGGTGTTCCCGGATGCCGAGGTCCTCATCACGGGGGTGGAGGATCCCGACAGCCGAGCACACAGCGCGAATGAATCGCTGCACCTCGGCGAATTCGAGCGCTGCATCGTGGCGGAAGCGCTCCTCCTCGCCGCCCTCGGGGCGGCAAGGGGTTAGCGCCTGCGGACGGACGCGCCTTAGCATGGAACGAGGGACACGAGCGCATGCGACTTTCGGACGCCGCATCGCGACGCCGTCCCAGACAGCGCTCAGCGGCACGGACCGCAGAGGGAAGGTAAGGAATGAGCACCGCAACGAACGAGTCCATCGAGGCCATCGCCTCCCATGAGGTGACGCTCACGGAGGTCGCCGCAGGCAAGGTCCGCAGCCTTCTCGAGCAGGAGGGGCGCACTGATCTACGCCTCCGCGTCGCTGTTCAGCCCGGCGGCTGCTCGGGCCTCATCTACCAGCTGTACTTCGACGAACGGCTCCTCGACGGCGACGCCGTTCGCGACTTCGACGGCGTCGAAGTCGTCGTGGACAAGATGAGCGTGCCCTATCTGGCCGGTGCGACCATCGATTTCGAAGACACCATCTCGAAGCAGGGCTTCACGATCGACAACCCGAACGCGCAGGGTTCGTGCGCGTGCGGCGACTCGTTCCACTGACGGGTTCGCGCGCCCTCGTCGGCCGTGCCTCGGCCCCGGATTCCGGGTGTTCGAGGCACGGCCGACGTGCATGTGCGACATGTGGGCGATTCCTTCGGGATGGCTGTAAGCTCTACACCGAGTAGTAAAACTATGCCGTCCGGGCCGTTCTGCGGGTCTTTCCGCAGGGGAGCGACGCCCGGCCGAAGCGTCAAAGAGGAAGGGCCGTCTGTGAGGTCGCAGAACCGAACCAGCAGCCAGCGCACTCGGATCCTCGCGGTAGCCTCAGCGGCCGCAGCCGGAGCGCTAGCACTGTCTGGATGTACATCCCAAGTACAGAATGGCTGGCTGCCGGGATCGAAGGACACGACGAGCAACACGGCCATGATCACCGACCTCTGGGTCAATTCGTGGATCGCTGCCATGGTCGTCGGAGCTGTCACGTGGGGCCTCATCCTCTGGTGCCTCGTTGCCTACCGGCGTCGCAAGGGAACCACGGGCTTCCCCCGGCAGACGAGCTACAACCTCCCGCTCGAGATCTTCTACACGGCGATCCCGCTTTTCCTCGTCGTCGTCTTCTTCTACTTCACGGACCGCGACCAGCGCGCGATCGACACCCCCAACGCCAATCCCGATGTGACGATCAACGTCGTCGGCAAGCAGTGGGCGTGGGACTTCAACTACAAGCAGGGCGGCATCGTCAAGGACAACGTGTACGAGGCCGGGACCCAGGCCCACCTCAACGGCTCGTCACTCGACCTCAGCAAGCTCCCGACTCTGTACCTCCCGGTCAACAAGACGGTCACGATCGACCTGACGTCGCGCGATGTCATCCACTCCTTCTGGATCCCCGCGTTCCTCCAGAAGCGGGACATGATCCCCGGGCACCCGAACCAGATCTACTTCACCCCGCAGAAGGAAGGCACCTACGACGGCAAGTGCGCCGAGCTCTGCGGCGAGTACCACTCCGAGATGCTGTTCCGCGTCAAGGTCGTCTCCGAGGCCGAGTTCCAGGCTCACCTCGCCGGCCTGCCCAAGGGTCTGCTCGATACGACCTACGACCGCAACCCGGATCTGAACCAGAAGTAAGGGAACAACGTGGCTACCTACACTCAGTCGCCTTCGGCCGGGGCGATCAGCGCGCCGGCTGTGCCCAGGTCCAAGGGGCGGATCGTCGTCAACTGGATCACGTCAACCGACCACAAGACGATCGGGTACATGTACCTCATCGCCTCGTTCGTCTTCTTCTGCCTTGGCGGCATCATGGCGCTGCTCATCCGCGCCGAGCTGTTCGAGCCGGGAATGCAGATCCTTCAGACGAAGGAGCAGTACAACCAGCTCTTCACGATGCACGGCACGATCATGCTCCTCATGTTCGCAACCCCGCTCTTCGCGGGCTTCGCCAACGTGATCATGCCGCTCCAGATCGGTGCACCCGACGTCGCGTTCCCGCGACTCAACGCCCTCGCGTTCTGGTTCTTCCTCTTCGGCTCGACGATCGCGACCGCCGGCTTCATCACGCCGCAGGGCGCCGCTTCGTTCGGATGGTTCGCGTACGCGCCGCTCTCGAACACGACGTTCACTCCCGGTGTGGGAGGTGACCTGTGGGTGTTCGGCCTGGGCCTCTCGGGCTTCGGCACCATCCTCGGCGCCGTCAACTTCATCACGACGATCATCTGCATGCGTGCCCCCGGCATGACGATGTGGCGCATGCCGATCTTCACGTGGAACACCCTCATCACGGCGATCCTCGTCCTCATGGCGTTCCCGCCGCTCGCGGCCGCGCTGTTCGGCCTCGGCGCCGACCGCCGCTTCGGTGCGCACATCTTCGACCCGGAGAATGGCGGAGCCGTGCTCTGGCAGCACCTGTTCTGGTTCTTCGGCCATCCTGAGGTGTACATCATCGCCCTGCCGTTCTTCGGCATCGTCTCTGAGATCTTCCCGGTCTTCAGCCGCAAGCCGATCTTCGGCTACAAGGGCCTCGTCTACGCGACGATTTCGATTGCGGCCCTCTCGGTGACCGTGTGGGCCCACCACATGTACGTCACGGGCGCGGTGCTCCTCCCGTTCTTCTCCTTCATGACGATGCTCATCGCGGTTCCGACTGGCGTGAAGTTCTTCAACTGGATCGGAACGATGTGGCGCGGCTCGATCACGTTCGAGACGCCCATGCTATGGAGCCTCGGCTTCCTCATCACCTTCCTCTTCGGCGGCCTGACGGGCATCATCCTCTCCTCGCCGCCGCTCGACTTCCACGTCTCCGACTCCTACTTCGTCGTCGCGCACTTCCACTACGTCGTGTTCGGAACGGTCGTGTTCGCGATGTTCGCCGGCTTCTACTTCTGGTGGCCCAAGTGGACGGGCAAGATGCTCAACGAGCGCCTCGGCAAGATCCACTTCTGGCTCCTCCTGCTGGGCTTCCACGGGACGTTCCTCATCCAGCACTGGCTCGGGGTGCTCGGCATGCCGCGCCGCTACGCGGACTACCTGCCGCAGGATGGGTTCACGTGGATGAACCAGTTCTCGACGATCTCCTCGTTCGTGCTCGGCGCCTCGCTCATCCCGTTCCTCTGGAACGTCTACATCACGGCACGCAGCGGCAAGCGGGTCACGGTCGATGATCCCTGGGGCTTCGGGGCATCGCTCGAGTGGGCCACGTCCTGCCCGCCGCCGCGGCACAACTTCACGTCGCTCCCGCGCATCCGTTCGGAGCGCCCGGCGCTCGACCTGCACCATCCTGAGCTCTCCTCGGTCGGTGCCGTGCAGCACGCCCAGACCGCTGCGGCCATCGCGGCAGACCGGAAGGACACGCACTAGTGAAAATCGAATCCTGGCTCTTCGGAACTGGAGTCTTCTTCTTCGTGCCCGTCGCTGTCGTCTACGGCTTCCTCACGAACTGGCACGAGTGGGTCGGCATCATGGGCATGCTCCTCGTGGGCGGGCTCGCTGGCATGATCGGTTCCTACCTCGGCGTGACCGCGCGCCGCGTCGGCACGCGTCCTGAGGATCGTGACGACGCCGAGATCCACGAGGGTGCCGGCGAGCAGGGGCACTTCAGCCCCTGGAGCTGGTGGCCGCTCATCCTGGGCGCGGCCGCGGCCGTGGGCGTGCTCGGCATTGCCGTCGGCTGGTGGATCTTCTTCATCGGCGCCGGCATCGGCATCGTGGCGCTCGTGGGCTGGGTCTTCGAGTACAGCCGCGGAGACCACGCGCACTAGCAGCTTCACCTCCGCGCAGAGGCCCGGCATCGACAAGATGCCGGGCCCCTGCGCTTTTGTGTGCCCTGCACACCGGTCCTCGGCCGCCGTCGTGGAGAACCGTGTAGCCTTCAATAGGGAACCGCACGGACAAGGTGGAAGGAGCCGGGTGGACGCCGACAGCATCGTCGGAAAGCTCGACAGATCCTCGAAGACTGCCATGTACGTGCAGCTCCGCGAGCTCTTGCGCGAGCACATCCAGACCAAGCTATCGCCGGGCTCGCCCCTGCCCTCCGAGCGGGACCTCGCACACCGCTTCGGCCTTGCGCGGATGACTGTACGCCAGGCCATAGACTCCCTCGTCGCCGAGGGCGTCCTCGACCGCATCGTGGGCCTCGGCACGTTCGTGAGCCGGCCGAAGCTCGACCTCCAGATGAAGCTCACGTCCTACAGCGAGGAGATGCAGCGCCGGGGGATGGTCCCTGATGCGAAGGTGCTCAGCTTCGAGCAGATCGGTGCCTCCGCGCACCTCGCGCGAGAGCTCCAGGTCGACGAAGGCACCCCCGTCGTTCGCTTCCGCCGGCTGCTCCTCGCCGACGAGGAGCCCATGAGCGTGGACGAGAACTACATCGTCGCCCACCGGGTCCCGGGCTTCGCGGACGGCCCTCCGCCCGTCTCGCTCTACCAGGTGCTGAGCGAGCGATACGGCCTCGTCATGGAGTGGGGTGAGGACATGATCGAGGCGACCGCCGCGTCGCCGTCCATCGCTCGGCTTCTCAAGGTGGACATGGGTTCGCCGCTCCTCAAGATCCAACGCCACGCCTACGTGGCGAAAGCCATGGTCGACTACTCGGTGTCCTACTACCGGGCCGATCGCTACAAGCTCTGGGTGCCTCTCCAGCGCCCCGGAGTACGCGCCCCGCGTTCCTATTCGACGCAGCGCTTCACAGGCTAGGAGAGGGCCATCGAGGGGCTCTCAAGCCCAGGCCAAACCGCGTGCCCGCGAATCGCGGGCCATACTGCCATGAGGCCTTGCGTCGCAAGAAAAGGACCCCGCAGCGTATGCTGCGGGGTCCTTTCGGCCTAGCGGATCAGTGACCTGACGGCGCCGATTCGATGGCCTCGTGGTGGCCGTGGGCGTGAGCTGCCTCGAGCTCGGCCGGGCTGACCGGTGCCACACGATCCTCGAAGAACCACTTGGAGAGAGCGGCCCGGCGACGTTCCTTGCGGTCCACGACGCCCTTGCCGTTCGGCTCGGCCGGAAGTACCTCAGGCGACTCGAACGTGACGAGCCGGTAGCGCTTGTACTCGCTGAGCGGGGCGTGCACCTCGATGAACTCGCCGTGCGGGAGGCGGACGATGCGACCCGTCTCGCGGCCGTGCAGGGCGATCTCACGGTCTTTGCGCTGGAGCCCGAGCGCAATGCGCTTCGTGATCGTGAACGCGAGGATCGGGCCGATGAAGAACAGCGCGCGCAGCCAGTAGGTCACGTCGTTGAGCGCCACGTGGAAGTGGGTTGCGATGAGGTCCGAACTCGCGGCCGCCCACATCACGCAGTAGAACGTGAAGCCGGCCATGCCGATCGCGGTGCGCGTCGGCGCATTGCGCGGACGGTCGAGAACGTGGTGCTCGCGGTTGTCCTTCGTGATCCACCGCTCGATCCACGGGTACGTGAAGAGGACAGTGAAGACGATGCCTGCCGGCACGAGGGCCGGGAGGAGCACGTTGAGCGTGAGCGTCTGGCCGAAAAGCACAAACTCGAAGTGCTGGCGGTAGCCATCGACGTCGCCGATGACACCCGGCATGAGGCGCAGCGCGCCGTCGACCCATCCGATGTACCAGTCAGGCTGCGTACCGGCCGACACGGGGGAGGGGTCGTACGGGCCGTAGTTCCAGATCGGGTTGATCGTGAACATGGCCGCGATGGCCGCGAGGACGCCGAACACGATGAAGAAGAAGCCGCCGGCCTTGGCCGCGTAGACCGGACCGAGCGGGTAGCCCACGACGTTGCGGTCGTTGCGGCCCGGGCCGGGGTACTGGGTGTGCTTGTGCACCACCACGAAGATGAGGTGCAGCGCCACGAGGCCGAGGATCATGGCCGGGATGAGCAGGATGTGGAGCACGTACAGGCGGCCGATGATCGCCGTGCCCGGGAACTCCCCGCCGAAGAGGAAGAACGAGATCCACGTGCCGATCACGGGGATCGACTTGATCACGCCATCGATGATGCGGAGGCCGTTGCCCGAGAGCAGGTCATCCGGGAGCGAGTAGCCGGTGAAGCCGGCAGCCATGCCCAGGATGAGGAGCACGCCACCGATGACCCAGTTCATCTCACGGGGCTTGCGGAACGCACCCGTGAAGAACACGCGCAGCATGTGCACCGACATCGATGCGACGAAGAGGAGCGCGGCCCAGTGGTGGAGCTGACGCATGAACAGGCCGCCTCGCACCTCGAAGGAGATGTGGAGCGACGACTGGTAGGCAACCGACATCTCCATGCCGCGCAGCGGCACATAGGCGCCGTCGTAGTGGGTCTCCGCCATCGACGGGTCGAAGAAGAACGTGAGGAACGTTCCCGACAGCAGGAGGATGACGAACGAGTACAGCGCGACTTCGCCGAACATGAAAGACCAGTGGTCCGGGAAGACCTTGCGGCCGAACTCGCGCGTGACGGCCGAGAGCCCGGTGCGCTGATCGACGAAGTCCGCGATGCGGCCGACCTTGGTCGGCGGCTGGTAAGTAGGCGCAGCGTTGCTCACGAGTACTCACGCTCCCAGTAGCTCGGTCCAACAGGTTCGTGGAAGTCGGACGTCGCGACGAGGTAGCCGTCAGAGTCGACTTCGATCGGCAGCTGGGGGAGCGGACGGCTCGCCGGGCCGAAGATCACCTGGCACTCGTGCGTGAGGTCGAAGGTCGACTGGTGGCACGGGCACAGAAGGTGATGGGTCTGCTGCTCGTAGAGGGCCACGGGGCAGCCGACGTGCGTGCAGATCTTGGAGTACGCGACGATGCCGTTGTAGCTCCAGCTCTCGCGGCCAGCACTGATGTGCATGTCCTCGGGGTTGAGGCGCATGAGCAGGACGACGGCCTTCGCCTTCTCGCTGAGCTTGCCTTCCTTGAGGTCGTTGAGGCCCTCGGGGATGACGTGGAACGCGGAGCCGATCGTCACGTCGGCTGCCTTGATCGGCGTGCCGTCGGGGTCCCGCGTGAGCCGGACCTTCTTGCCGGTCTGCGCGTTCGGCGCCCACATTGTGTGGCGGAGCTTGTCGTTGGCGTTGGGCCCGAGGTCGCCGAAGACGGCGAGGGCGGGCAGTGGGGCCAGCGCGAGCGCACCGATGAGCGTGTTGCGGATGAGCGGGCGGCGCTTGATGCCCGTCTCCTCGATGATGTCGTCCACGATCTTCACCGCGGCCGCGCGGTCCTCTTCGCTGCGGACCGCGTGGCGCGCCTCCGAGACCTCGTGGTCCGGCATGAGCGCCTTGGCCCAGTGGACGATGCCCGTCCCGATGCCGAGCATCGCGAAGGCCGTGCTGAGGCCAAGCAGGATGTTCTGAGTCCGAATCGCGTCGATGCTCGAGTCATTCCCGAGGTCGATCGCGAAGTAGGAGACCAGGAACACGACAGTGCCGACCACCGAGATGACGAACAGGGCCGTGACCTGGCGCTCAGCGCGCTTGGCGGCCTTGGGGTCGGTATCGGCCAGACGCAGGCGGTGCGGCGGGATACCCGGATCCTCGAACCGCCCCCCGGCCTGATCAGCCGTAGCTACGGTGCCCCCTTGCTGTGGGGCGCCGTCACTAGGGTTGCCCATATTTCCCCTCATCCTTCCTTGGCCCCGGCCAACCCGGGGTCGCTCTTCAATTCAGTGCCGCGTGAACGGCCGAAACTTCGTAACTCTCCTGAATCGTCAGGAGGTGCGTGACGTGAGCCAGATCGTGAACGCGATGATCACGCCGAGACCCGCGACCCACATGAACAGGCCTTCGGAGACCGGGCCGAGCGAGCCGAGATCGGCACCGCCCGGGGAGCCCTGGGCCTCGATGGTCTTGAGGAAGGTGACGATGTCCCGCTTGCCCTCGGGGGAGATGTTCGCGTCGCTGAAGACCGGCATGTTCTGCGGCCCGGTCTCCATCGCCTCGTAGATGTGCTTGGCCTCGACGCCAGCGAGCGACGGCGCGAACTTGCCTCGCGTGAGGGCGCCGCCGGCAGCGGCGGCGTTGTGGCACATCGCGCAGTTCACGCGGAACAGCTCGCCACCGTGGGTCGCATCGCCCTTGCCGTCGAGCATGGCCTCGTCGGGGAGCGACGGGCCCGCGCCGAGCGACGCCACGAAGGCCGAGAGCTGACGCGTCTGGTCCGTGTTGAACTGCGGCGGCTTGCGGTATGCCTGCGGGCCCTGCATCTGCATCGGCATCCGGCCCGTGCCGACCTGGAAGTCGACGGCTGCGGCACCGACGCCCACGAGCGACGGACCCGATGCCGAGCCCTGGCCGTTCATGCCGTGGCAGGTGGCGCAGTTGGCCACGAACAGCTTCTGGCCCTCGTTCACATCGGTCGCCGAGAATCCGCTGTCCGCCTTGGCCTGGTTGGCCGTGCTGGCCACCGAGTAGAGGACGCCTGTCAGGAGGAGGCCCATGACCAGCAGCGCGATGACTGCCAGCGGATGCCGCCGCTTCTGCGAGAGTGCCTTCACGTATTCGTTCCTATCCATCTGTGCCGCAGCCCTGGGGCGCGTTCCAAGAGTTCTTCTGCCTGCCGCCGTGGCAGGTGGTTACCTGAGGACGTAGATGACCAGGAAGAGCCCGATCCACACGACGTCGACGAAGTGCCAGTAGTACGAGGTGACGATGGCCGCCGTCGCTTCGTAGTGGCCGAAGCGCTTGGCCGCAAACGCGCGCCCGATGATAAAGAGGAAGGCCACGAGGCCGCCGATGACGTGAAGGCCGTGGAAGCCGGTCGTCATGAAGAAGGCGGAACCGTAGGCGTTCGCATCGAGCGTGACGTGCTCGGCGGTCAGCATCGTGTACTCCGTGGCCTGCCCGGCAACGAAGAAGGCGCCCATGAGGAAGGTCAGCACGAACCACTCGACCATGCCCCAGCGCAGGAAGTCGAAGGCGCCGCCGCCCCGTCGCGGCTGAAGGCGCTCGGCAGCGAACACGCCCATCTGGCACGTGAACGAGCTCGCCACGAGGACGATCGTGTTCACGAGGGCGAAGGGGAAGTTCAGCTTCGCGGTCTCCGTGGCCCAGAGGTCGGCCGAGGCCGCGCGCAGGGAGAAGTACATCGCGAAGAGTCCGGCGAAGAACATCAGCTCGCTCGAGAGCCACACCACGGTCCCGACGGAGACCATGTTGGGGCGGTTCAGCGTGGGATGTGCCGTGGTTGTCGGGGCATGAGTCGCTGTCGTCACAAGGACATTATGTCTGCAAACGGCGGGTTCGCCCAACGCGAACCGCATGTTCCGGGAACTTTTTCTACAAACCCTCGAAATCCCGCGGAACGAGGCTCGTCCGTCATCCGTTCGCCCGGCCGCGCGCCTCCGATAGCATCAGGGGGTGACCACACTGGAACCCGGAATCAGCCCTGCCCACAGCTGGCGCTCGCTCCTCGGAGCCCTCGTCAGGCGCGAGGACCTCACGCAGGAGCAGACGGCGTGGGCCATGGACATGATCATGGCGGGCGACGCAACCGACGCCCAGATCGCCGGGTTCCTGGTCGGCCTCAGGGCCAAGGGCGAGACCGTCGACGAGCTCACGGGTCTCGTGGACACCATGGTGAAGCGCGCTACGCCCATCAGCGTGAGCGGCGAGAAGCTCGACATCGTCGGCACCGGTGGCGACATGCAGAACACCGTCAACATTTCGACGACGGCGGCACTCGTCCTCGCCGGCGCGGGCGCCAAGGTCGTCAAGCACGGCAACCGAGGTGCGTCGTCGTCGTCGGGCGCTGCCGACGTCCTCGAAGTGCTCGGCGTGCGGCTCGACCTGAACGTCGAGGAGGTCGCTGCGTCCGCCGAGAAGTGCGGCATCACATTCTGCTTCGCCCAGGTGTTCCACCCCTCGTTCCGACACGCCTCGGCCCCGCGCAAGGATCTCGGGATCCCGACCGCGTTCAACGTCCTCGGCCCGCTCACGAATCCCGCCCATGTGCAGGCGTCCGCTGTCGGATCCTCGGATCTGCGGCTCGCGCCGGTGATTGCCGGCGTGCTCGCGGGTCGGGGGAGCCGGGGGCTCGTCTTCCGCGGCGACGACGGGCTCGACGAGCTCACCGTCACCACGACGTCGCACGTCTGGGAGGTGCGAGACGGCGGCGTGAGCGAGTCGGTGTTCGACCCGACAGATCTCGGCATCCCCCTCGCCACGCTCGACGAGCTCCGCGGAGGCGACGCACGGCACAACGCCGAGGTCGTGCGGAAGGTCCTCGCAGGGGAGCGCGGGCCGGTGCGGGACGCCGTCGTCCTCAATGCTGCGGCGGGCCTCGTGGCTTTCGACCACGCCGCGGACACCCCGCTCCTCGACCGCCTCGCCGCGGCCAAGCTCCGCGCCGAGGTCTCGATCGACTCGGGCGCCGCAGCCCGCGCGCTTGACACGTGGGTCAGCTTCACGCGGGCCTGACCGGGCTCTGCTCGCCGGAAGGCTGGCCGAACAGCGAAGGGGCGGGGGGGGGGGGGGGGCGCCGGCCCCCCCCCCCCCCCCCCCCCCCCCCACCCCCCCCACCCCCCACCCCCCCCCCCCCCACCCCCCCACCCCCCCCCCCCCCCCCGCCGCCCCCGACCCCAAACACAGGGCCCCAGAAGGCAGACCCGAAGAGATC